>QHSB01000238.1 GCA_003220335.1 Candidatus Rokuibacteriota bacterium | reverse complement strand
ACGAGCACGTGTGGGTGTGCCGCCGCCACGCCGCGCAACAGCTCCAGCACCTTTTCGGGCGGGGTGCCGTAGGCCACGCCGACCGGCACGTCCACGCGTCGCACGTGGCGCGAGAGCGTCCAGTTGGTCACTTTCTCGGCCACGAGGCTGGCATTGGGGACGATGACGTCGGCGCCCTCCGCCGTCTGTACCGTGGTCGAGCGGATGCCGATCCGGCGCACTTCGCCCGCCACGTCTCCCATCTGGATCGCGTCGCCCACCTGCATGGGCCGCTCGAGGAGCACGATCAGTCCCGAGACGAAGTTGTTCACCATGCCCTGCAGTCCGAAGCCGAGACCCACTCCGAAGGCCCCCGCCAGGATCGTCACCTTGTTGAGATCCACCCCGAGCGCGGCGATCGCCAGCAGGAAGCCGAGAAGGAGGACCGTGTAGTGCAGCAGGCTCGAGATCGTGTACGACAGGCCGCGCCCGAGCCTGAGCCGAGGGAACACGTCCTCCTCGAGCAGGAATCGGACGAACGCGGAGACCATGAACGCCAGCCACACGGTGAAGAAGAAGGTCAGGACGTCGCCCACCGAGACGCCGATGCCGCCACGCCGTACTTCGACGGCCAGGGCTGCCCGTCCGACCGTGGCGGCAACATCGATGAGACCACGGTGGGTCAGCACGGCCAACGCCCACGTGCCCACCATGATCGTGACGAGCGTGCGGTGGGCGCGCCGCTGCAGGAGATCGCGATGCCGCGCCGCCATTCCGAGCCGGCACAATGGCCACGCCCGGAAGGCAAAGGCGAGCAGACCGTCCAACACCTTGACCGCGGCATAGGCGGCAATCGCCAGGAACACGTCGACGAGCAAGCCGGACCCGAGCATTCGCGCCAAGCGCACGCTGCCATAGGCGGCCGCTCCGAACGATGCGGCGCAGACGAGGAGACAGAAACCGGCGACGGTGTGATGGGCGTGCAGCCGTTGCGGCGTCATGCCGTCTGCGCGGAGGGCACGATGGAGCTGCCGGGAACCGAGGAGCCACGCCAGGAGGACGATGGCAGCCAGCATCTCCACCAGCAGGATGACCTGATCGCCCAGGGGAGTGACGACCACCTGGGCTCGGACGCGATCGACGAGGATCAGGCCGGCGAATGCGTAGAGCGCGGGAGCCATCGCACGGGCGATCAGCAGTCGGAAGATGCGCAGCAGCGGCACGAGCAACAGGATCCCGCCGACGTCGCCGATCGTGCGAGGCCGGACTGGATAGATCCAGAGGACGGACACCAGGGCGGCCGCGGCGGCCGCGGCGTACGGGCGATCGAACACCGCGGCAGCCGGCGGCGCTCCCTCGCGGGCCGCGGCGCCGTGTGCCCACGATCGGGCGCCACGCGTCAGGAGGATCAGCCCGATGAAGAGCAGACCATGCAGGAGCAGGCGGATGGCGTGCTCCGTGGCGAATTGCCTCAACAGCGTCACGCTGGCGAGGAGCTCTTCCCCAAGGCGCGCGGGCATCCGCTCGAAATCCGCTCTGCGCAGCTCGTGACTCCAGATCGGCGGCGAGCTGCGAGTCAACGTCAGCGCCAGCGATCCTTGGCGGAGCCGGGTGATCTCTGCCAGGGCGTGCTGGCAGCGCTTGGCCTGCTCGGCCACCTGGTCCTGCAAGACGAGCGTGACGGCGCGCTGTGCCTGCAATCGTACGCGTGCCGCCTCGATGTCGGCGAGGACGGTTTCCACGTTTTGCACGACAGGGGTGGGGGCACGCGATGCCTGCGCGTCGATGCGCGTTTGCGCCCACGTGGCGCGTAGTGACGCCAGGCGGTCCAGCTCGCGCTCGAGCTGGGTCGCGCGCTTCGTGATGATATCGAGCCAGCCGGCCAGCTCCGAGCTGCTCGCTTGCCAGGACTGCGTCAAGCGTTCCTGGATCCCGATCGGCGGCCCTTGCTCGAGGATCTCGATCGTGGATTTCAATTCGGGCCCGAGTTTCGTGCTGATGTCGGGCAATCGAGTCTGGATCGCCACGATCTCGGGCACCGGCGCGGCCAGCGCGTCGAGCTCACGCAGGAGCTTCGTCACCTCTTGGGCCTTCGCGACGATCTCTGGCACGGGAATCGACACCGGCGCCTGCGGCGCCGCCCCCTTGAGCGGCGTCCCCGGCGCCGGCGGCGTCTTCTGCGGAGCCTCTGCCGGCAGAACGGTGGCGGGGGCCGGGGAGGCCGGCGCGCCGACGCAGTCCGGCGCAGTCGCCATCAGACAGAGGACCACGTACGCCGCGATGACACCGCGCGATCTTCGCATCAGGTGCAGTGGATCACCGGGCCGCCGCGCGCCCTATTGGACGTAAGTCCCACGCCGCCGGGCGCGTCACTGGGCGGGAATCGTGAGGATCGGCGGCGGGGGCTTTTCGCCGGTGTCGGCCAGCGTCATGAGGATCAGCAGGAACGTGAACACGCCCTTGGACCGCAGATCGCGGTCGTCGACCCAGAACCACAGGTCGCGATACTGCACGGCCGCGAAGGCGCCGTCCGGCCTGCTGGGCCCGCTCGCGATGGCCATGACGGGCGGCACGCCCGCCGCCGGCGTCGGTGCGGGGAAGGCGCGACCGTCGCGCACGTGCTCCTCCGGAATGCTGATGAACGACGACATCACACCGAGGATCTGCATCGCAGAGCGCGTCTGGATTGCGACGACATCGTCCCGGTCGGTGTCCGCCCCGTAGATGACCTGGAAGTCCATCCGGTCAGGGCTGAGATGGAGGATCCTCCTGAGCGCCTGTCGCTCCTGTTGGACGTCCGGCTCGATCTCTTCCCTGGTGAAGAACATGACGAGCCGCTCGCGCTTGCCCGACTCCTTGTCCGGCTCGACGCGGAATCCGATGGCCCCGGAGTCCTGGATCCGCCGCAGGGCTGTGAGAAACCGCACGAAGTCCGGGTCCGCGGCCTGCGCGCGCCCGCCCGCCCGCCGGTTCGACACACCGTTGGCCTGCTGCACGGCGACCAGGAACAGCACATCCGCCGCGTAGCCGGTGTCGATCAGCTCCATCAGCCGCACGGGTGGGATCGGCGTCATGAGCGTGCGGATGAACGCCGAACCGGTCAGGGGCGTGTAGGTGATCGTCGGACGATCCGTGAAGGTCCCCGCCGCGCCGACGCTGAAGAAGTTCGGGCTGGGGAGATTGCCCGGACTGCCGCCTGGAAAGATCGTGCCGGTCGCGTTCGCACCGACCTGCCACTGGTAGCCGGCCACGATCTGCCCGACGTCCACGAAGATCGGGGTATCGGCGTAGCGAAGCTTGACGATGTTGAGGAGTGTCTGCTGCTTCCAGGAGTTGGCCACCGCCGACGTGTAGTCCAGTCGGTCGCGGTCGAGGGTCACCGAACCGTAGCTTGCGCACCCGGCGAGGCCGGCGGCGAGGAAACCCCACAACGCGCTGGTCTTCCTCATCTTCATCTTCGATCCGCAGGCGCCGGTGGCCGGCGGTCGCATCACGCGGCGAGCCTAGCCTGACGACAGCACGCTCGCTATCGGACTCTGGTCTCATACATTTCCAGCGCGACGGAAAGAGGTCACTCCGTATCCGGCTCTAGGACGAACGTCCGATTGGCGCGAGCGCCCGTTGACGGCATCGTGCGCTAGCCGCGTGTACGCCAGCGCGGGAACAAAAGGAGGCCGATCATGAAAACCGGTAGGTCGTTTGCGAGAACGCTCGCCGCCGTTGCCGCCCTGGCCCTCGCCGGCGGCACGGCGTGGGCGGCACAGGGGACCACGGGAAAAGAGACCACGGGGAAGGTTTCGATCGAGAGCATGTCCGTTGCCGCCGGGCTGGGGTACGCCTGGGGGAACGGCGTCCTCGAGTACCGTGGGGCGAAATATCCGTTCACGGTGACGGCGTTCAGCATCGTCGACGTGGGCGTGGCGAAGGTATTCGCGAACGGCGACGTGTTCAACCTGAAGAACGTCGAAGACTTCGAGGGGATGTTCATGGCGGCCATTGCGGGCGCCACGCTCGGTGGGGGCGCGGGTGCGGCCGCGATGCAGAACCAGAACTACGTCAGCATGGTGTGGACGGCCACGAATCAGGGGCTGAACTTCTCGATGGCTCACGCGGGACTCAACGTGAAATTCACGCCCGAAGCACGACAGCAGGCGGCGAGGATGCGGAGGAATGCCGAAGGGCCGCCTGCCGCGGCGCCGCGCACCACTCAATAGTCGAGAGTCGCGAAACTCCGGCCGACTGCCCCGGGCGCCGCCACCTTCAGTGAGCGCCGACCCGGAGCAGCCGGCCCTCCGAACGGGGGGGGCACCTAGGTGGTCGCCACGATGATCAGTCGCCTATCGGCCGCAATGTGGACGCTGGCTCTCGCGCTTATGAACACCGCGATCGCCGGATGCGCCTCGTCCTCGCCGCCGGTTGCGTCGCCACCCGTGCTCCGTGTTCGCTGCGCCTCCTTCGACCGCCACGGATCGACATAGGGCGAACGTCCAATAGCCAACCCGGCGGAGCGGCCGGTACCGTAGCTAAACGCGCCGGGCAACTCCTGCGCACGGTGATCATTGAGGAGGCCGTGATGGCGACACATGCTGCGACTTCAAAGGGGAACAATATGTTGAAGCACGTCTTGATGATCGGCGTAGGCGCCGCGTTGTTGGCGGGATGCAGCACCACGCAGCAGGCGGCGGTGTCGCAGGGGGACGTCAAGTGCGGGTTCCTGGGGTCGGCGTGCTCGCAGCTCAGCCCTGGCACCGACGGCCAGATCGCGCTGCGCTACGTCAACCCGAGCGCAAAGTGGACGCGGTACACGAAGATCATGATCCAGCCGGTCACGTTCTGGGGCGAGGAGAACTCGAAGGTCTCGACCGAGGATCAACAGCGGCTGGTGAACTTTTTCTATACCGCCCTGAACCAGGAAGTGTCCAAGCAGTTCCAGGTCGTCGACCAGGATGGTCCGGACGTCATGAAGCTCCAGGTGGCGGTAACGGATCTCGCCGCGGCGACGCCCGGCCTTCGGACTATGACCATGGCGATTCCGCAGGCGCGGCTGCTGAGCACGATCAAGCGCGGCGCCACCGGATCCTATCCCTTCGTGGGTGGTGCGCAGGCGGAGTTCAAGCTCACCGACTCGACGACCGGTGCGCTCCTGGCGGCCGGCGTGGACCGCCGCATTGGCGGTGGCTCGATCACGACGGCCGCGCAGTGGCAGTGGGGCGACGCCGAGAACGCGATGACGGCCTGGGCGCAGCTGGCCGCCCAGCGCCTTTCCTCATGGACGAAGGGCACGGCAAAAGCATCCTGATCGCAGTGGCATTGAGCGGCTCGCGATCGGCGTGATGGTCGCCGTCCTCACCGTCGCGGCCGGTGGGATGGTGGCGGGATGGTGGCCGGGCGCCCGTGAGGCGACGTGGCGCGGGCGCGCGGGCGCCGAAGCTACAAGGAGAATGAGCGGCCGGCCGGAGCCAGCCAGCCGCTATTCACGGCAGAGACGTTCGCGGCGCTGCAGGTAGGCGTGACGGACGGAGCTATACATGTCCAGCGTGCTCTCCTCGAAGCCATGGAACAGGTCGAGGTTGAGTGTCGAAGACGGCCGGGACGACAACGCGGTCGGTTCGGACGGGCCGCACATCGCCTCGGGCGCTGAAGCTCAGCTCGATGCCCTTGTCCTCGGCCGCTGGTCGATAGTACGCGCACGCGCGCTCGACCAGACGCGACAGGTCGACTCCAGCCTCCGCAACCATGAAGGGGAAGGGTTACGGAGCGCGGCTCCGTAACCCTTTTGTATTTGTCTGTGTTCTGTCCGTGCTTGATTAGAGGAAAGACGAAGAAGATTCGAACTCGCGTGGTCCCTCGCAGCGCCATGGCGGAGGGTAAGGAGGTCGCGCGGACGGTCGCCTTCGAGGTCGCGAGGTCCGGCCTGGCGGCGATGCGGGCCAGCAGAGGCCGATGAAGAACCCGCCCGTGCCTTTGGTCGGCAGCGGGCGGGGTTGTACGTTGCCCGCGCTGTACGTGTGGCGACGCGCCGCAAGATGAAGGCACCCGTCGTGGTCTACGTCATCGGGTTTCCTTCAGCGCCATCCTGATCGCGCCGATCAAGGCGGCATCCTCAAATGGCTTGACGAGATACGCCTTCGCACAGAGCCGACGGACACGTTCACGGCTCGTCGTATCGTCGCGGCCGGTCATGAAGATCGTGGGAATGGACAATCCCATTTGGGTCAGTCGATCGTGGAGATCGAAGCCGCTCATCTTGCCGAGGTGTATGTCGAGCACCAGGACCGCGCAGTGAAGCTGTCCGGCTTGTAGCCTCCGAAGGACCTGACCGGGCCAGGCAAACGCCTCGACCGTCAAGCGATGGCCGCGAACGAGTCGCACCAGGCCACGACGCAACGACGCGTCATTTTCGACGATGCAGACGGTGGGCGGATCTTTGGTCGCGACGTCGATGTCCCGGGCCACTCTCGTGCGACGACTCGATGTGCCTTTTCATTCGCACGAACCAGATTCACACGATCCAGCCCGAAGGTTGTTGTAAGAATTCCTTGCGCAGCTGGGCAGCTATCACGCGGTTGTTGTGGTTCTTTTGATTACGACCAAGGTCCGATTTGCCGCACATACCGTGTCCTGCCGGCGTCTAGTTACGGGTCGGTGGATGACGTCGCGATGGGAGGCGCGATTGTGCGCTCGCTAGACGAGACGCTTGGGAGCAAGGGCTATCGGCAGGAGGCGAGCCGCCCGGACTTCGTCGTCAAGTGGTACGTGAGCGTCGGGAGCAGGCCTCAGCCGACGACCATGGACACTCCGACCTTTCGAGATGTCCGGCCGATGCCGTGGGCTGGGAGTCCGAGCGTGCCGGTGATGGTGACCCGCCAGTACAGGGAAGGGACGCTCATCCTCGACGTCGTGGATGCCGGCGCGGACGCGGTCGTTTGGCGGGGCTCGGCCCAGGCCCAGCTCGCGGGATCCGGCGAACCCCTGACTCGGCGAGCGCGCATCCAGGAAGCCGTGCGACGGATCCTCGAGCGATTCCCTCCGCCATAGCCTCGGAGGCCGACCCCGGATCAGACTTGACGGCGTCGCTTGACGCGCAATTGGGCGGGAGAGCGAGGCGTTGGCAAAATACCAGGATCGTCTGTTTCCGAAGACACCCATCATTTACACCGGGATGGACCGGCGGACGTTGCCGCCCGACGGTTTCCAGAAAAATGCCACGTTCGTCGGAGAAGACTTCAAGCTCACCGATCTGGTCGAGGACATCCTCCAGCTGGCGCCCGAGACGACCAACATTGTCGTGGTGCTCGGTGCCTCACCGTTCGAACGGTACTGGACGGCTGAGTTTCGCCGCGCGTTCGAGCCATTCACACACCGCGTGAGCTTCACCTGGGTCAACGACCTGTCATTCGAACAGCTGCTGGAGCGCGCTGCCACGTTGCCCCCACGTTCCTTCATCCTCCTCGCATTGCTCATCCGGGACACGGCGGGTGTGACCCACAACGAGAACGATGCGCTCCAGCGGCTTCACGCGGTCGCCAATGCGCCCATCAATGGCCTCTACCAGCATCGTGCACGCGCACGAGGGCCGCCTCGGGCCGAGAACAACCTGGGGGGCGGCGCCACCTTTCACATCGTTCTGCCGGCGTTTCTCGGCGAGGAGACCATGGTCCGTCAACGCCCCGTCTGACCGTCGCGACGGCCCTGCTCGTAGGACTTCTGGTTCTGGTCGTAGATCAGCCCACCGAGCAATCCGACGGCGTGAGCTTCTCGTGCCTGGTGAGCGCCATGATGGTCTGGTACGTGCCGGCGCCGAACCCGTGACACATGTGGACGGCCGCCGCGTAGAGGGGGTCGGCGGCGGGCGTCGCGCAGAGCGCGACGACGTCGCCGCCGGATCGCAGGCCGCCAGCACGCAGAGGAGCGCGCACACCGCGACGGTGTCGTGCAACCTTCTCATCACGGGCAGTGGACCACCAGGCGGTCGCGCGCCGTTACCGGACCTAGGTCCCATAGCCGTGTGGGACCTAGGTCGTGTGGTATCCGCGCATGGCTCGATCCACACTGCGGCATCGAGCGACAGGATCACCAAGCCGTGAGCCGATCATGAGGCTGCACTCCGCGCTCCTCATCCTGGCCCTGGTGGGCCTGACGTCCGGGTGCGTCCTCGGGCCGGGCACCGGGATCCGCGACCGTTTCGACTACAGCGCCGCGGTCGCCGACTACGCGCTCCTCGAGCGGATGCGCCGGGTCCAGCTCTCCGGCGGAATCGGGATGCGCGTGCGCCGGCTCGAGAGCGACGAAGCCGGCCTGATGACGTTCCGCCAGAAGGTGGACCCGGCCATCGAGGCCGACCTCCGCGAGATCCGGCAGCTCCTCGGCCTCGACCCCGGTGCCCGAGAGTTCCGGGTCGGGTACGGGTCGGTGGCGAGCGACAAGGAGATCGCGATCCTGACCCGGTCCGCCCTGGAGATCCTGGTCGACCTGTCGTCGTTCATCACCGTGCCCGAGGAGCACATCGCGGAGCGCCGCGTGAGCCCGACAGCGGCCGCCGAGGAAGGCCCGGCCGGGCCCGTCAGGCCGCTGATCCAGATCAAGAGCTCCAGGGACCGGCCGGCCGACGCGTTCGTGGCGGTGTCCTATCGCGACTTTTGGTTCTGGATCGACGATCGCGACGTCTCGTCCAAGCGGATGTTCAGCTTCATCATGTTCGTCTTCGCGCTCGTCGAGCCGGGCAGCAAGGACGCCCCGCCGGTGCTCACGATCCCCACCGGCTGATGCGATGCGAGCGCGACTTCACACGAGCCGACGATGAGATTCTTCAGACCGGAGATCGATCGGATGCTCCAAGGGGTCGCCCTCGTCGGGCTGATCGCGGCGATCCTGCTCCCCGTCGGATGGGGTTACGAGCAGCGCCAGCAGGCGCGGGCCTGGCAGGAGACGGCGTGTGTCTATCGACTCAGAGAAGTGGCGCGCGAAACCAATCAGCTGATCGCCGGCGCCTGGCGCGGCAACGCCTGCGCCGTTCTCCGCGAGCTCGGTCTCGAGATCGAGGCGTCGCGGTAGGGCGACGCGTCGCGGACCCTCGCCTCAAGGACGAACGTCCGATTGTTGCGAGCGGCACGCTGACGGCAACATCCCCCTGCCGCGTGGACGATGGCGCGGGAACAAAGGAGGCCGAGTGATGAAAAACGGTAGATCGTTTGTGCAGACGCTCGTCGCAGTCGCAGTCGGCGCCCACCGCGCCACGCCGGCCCTCTCCCGAGGCCGTTATTCGCGGCAGAGACGTTCGCGGCGCTGCAGGTACGCGTGACGAACGGCGCTGTACATGTCCAGCGTGCTCTCTTCGAAGCCCTGGAACAGGTCCAGGTTGAGCGAGCGCTCGTTGACGATGTCGCCCACCTTCATGCCCAGGCGGTCCCAGATGAGCGGCAGGACGTAGGAGAGCGGGTCCATCGCACTGTCGATCGCCTTCCCGACGCCGTCGCGGATCGTCAGCGGCTCCAGGAACGGCACGACGACGTACCGGCCGGGTCGCACGCCGTAGACACACAGCGTCTGTCCGAAGTCCTTGCGGCTCTTCAGAATGCCGAACACGTCCTTGGCCGGATCGAAGAGACCCCCGACGCCCGCCGTGCTGTTGATGAGAAAGCGCGTCACCTCGCGGCCGGCGCCCAAGATCTTGCCCTGGAGCAGGTTGTTGATGAACCGCGGCACGAACGAGATGTTGTCGAAGCCGTTCCCGATCATGGTCTGGATCTCGTCGGGGACGACGAAGTTGTAGCCCTTGGCGATCGGCTTGAGGACGTAATTGTCCACCCGCCGGTTGAAATCGAACGCCTTCGTGTTCCAGCGCTCCCACGGATCGTACGCTTCGGGCTCCACGTCCGTGGCCGTCTCGCGCGCCTGCGCCATGCCTTCGCCGGGCGCCGAGATGTCGGCGACCGGCTCTGCGCCCTGCGGCTCGGCGTCGGTCGCCGCGTCGGCGGGCGCGGCGGCGACGAGCGTCGTGTCGCGCTCGGGAGCGGCGGCGGAGGGCACCGACGCGAGGTCGGCGTCGCTCGGGAGGGCGGCTTCGATGGTGCGCGGCGGGCCGACGTCGAGGGCGGAGTCGACACGGGCTGTGCCCGAGAACGTGCCGCAGGCCGTCAACCCGAGCGCGAGCGCGCCGAAGCAGGCGACGGTGGCGAGGCGGTGAAGCCCGAGCCGATCGACATTCGTAGAGGCCTTTGCGCTCATGACGTACCCTTCTCCTGGCTTGCTGGGCGTTGCTCGTTCCGTGTGACCATCGGCGAGGGTAGCGGGTCGACAGGGTTCTCTCCATCGGACCCTGGTCCCATGCGTCCGCGACGTGAGGGCAGGGAACACCGGCGGAGATGAGCGCGGGCGGTCAGGGGCGCGGCCGAACCATCGGCAGCCAGAACGAGAAGGTGGTGCCCCGGCCGGGAGTGCTCGCGCATGTGAGCTCGCCGCCGAGACGGTCGACAAAGCTCATGGCGACGGCGAGGCCGTAGCCGCTGGAGGGCTCGCCGCCGGACGGCGTCGTCCCGAGACGTACGCCCGGTCGGAAGAGGCGTACCTGCTCGTCGCTGGTCAGCCCCGGACCTTCGTCCCGCACGCTGCACACAGCGCCATCGCGCTCGCCGCGCAACTCGACCCAGATCCGGCGGTCGCGGGGCGAGTACTTCACGGCGTTCGACAGGAGGTTGTCGAGGACGGCGGCGACGACCACGCGGTCCGTTCGGACGGGCCGGACATCGCCGTGGGCGCTGAACCTCAGCTCGATGCTCTTGATCTCGGCGGCCCGCCTGTAGTACCCGCACGCGCGCTCGACCAGCCGCGGCAAGTCGACGTCTTCGAGCTGCAACGTCATCTCGACGCCCACGGAGTTGTTCATCAACTGGCTTACCGTGTGGCTCATGAGATCGGTCGCGTGCGCGAGGCCTTCGAGCCACACCGTCACCTGGCGATCCGGATGGTGACGCAGCAGCGGGAGCAGGAGATCGACGACACCGCCCGACACGGTCAGGAAATTGTTCAGGGCATGGGCGGCGAGGGCGACCGAATGGACGTCGACCGCGGGCAGCATGTCGATTTCCCCGACCGCGCGCTCCAGATCGATCTGCGCCCGGGCGATCGCGGCGATGGCGGCCTGCTTCGGATTGCTCGATGCATCGTGGCCGGCGAGCGCCATACGCGTCTCTTCTACCGCCGCGAGGAGCCGAGGCTCCATGGGACCTTCGTCTCATAGAGGCTCAAGCGCATGGCCGCTAGCATCGCCGCGTGATCGCTACCACCGCGCCCCGGACGCACCGCTGGCTGGTCGACATCGTCGACGCGACCGACCCCACGTTGTGCGGAGGCAAGGCGGTGGGCCTGGCGATGCTGAAGCGGATCGGCGTGTCCGTGCCGCGCGCGGTATGTCTAACAACGGACTTCTACCGGCACTGGCTCGACGTATCCGGTTTCGGGCCCCGCCTGACCGAGCTCGTCGCGACCGCGGGCGACGCCGACGTTCGACGCAAGATCCTCGAACAGATCAGATGTGAGGTCGAGGCAACGCCGCTTTCCGCGGATGCGGAGGCAGCGCTTCGGCAGGGGATCGGCCGTGTGACCCTTGGGCGGGACGGCGACGTTCTCTCGGTGCGGTGCGCGCCATCATCGCGGCCATCAAGACGTGCTGGGCTTCCGTGTGGACGGAGACGGCGTGGACGTATCGCGAGCGCCTCGGCATCCCTCACGCCTCGGCGGCGATGGCGGTCGTCGTCCAGCGTTACGTGGCCGCGGTCTGCTCCGGCGTCGCCTTCTCTGCCGATCCCTTGACGAAGGACCGGACAACCGTCGTGATCGAGGCGGGATGGGGAACCGCCGAGGCGCTGGTTTCAGGGAAGATGACGCCCGAGGAGTATCGCGTCTCGCTGAATGGCGATGGCCCTGCCGGCGCCCACCGGCGCCCGGGACGGCAAGAGGAGATGACCGTCTGGCGCGATGGTCGCTCGGCTGCTCTGCCGCTCGACGACACGCGACGAGGCCGGCCGGTGCTGAACGACTCGCAGGTGCGGGAGCTTGCCAGTGTCGCGAAGGCCGTCGAACGGACGCTCGGGACGCCGGTTGACCTCGAGTGGGTCTGCGACGGAGACGCGTTGTGGGCCGTGCAGGCGAGGCCGATCACCACGCTGACAGAGGCCCTGCACGCATCGGCGCATGCCCCGACGCTGTGGACGCGGGCCAACCTCAAAGAGGTCTTTCCCGAGCTGCCCAGCCCGCTGGCGCTCTCATACCTCACGCTGGCGCTGAACCGAATGTTCCGCACATATCATGCCACGCACGGGTATTCGGTGGCGCCGGATTCCAGGCTCGTCTGCGTGATCCACGGCCGCCCGTATCTGAACCTTTCGCTGATGCAGCAGATGACGATCGAGCGCGGCGGCGACCCGGCCATCGTCGGCCGGCTCTTCGGGGGCGCGAGCCCCGTGGAACCGAGACCGCCGGCGCCGGCCTCGCGCCCCGAGATCCCGAGGAGTGGTCGCGCCCGACTCGCGCGCGAGATGCTCGCGACCTTTTTGGGGACACCCTATCGAGGCCACCGACTCTTCCGCGGCATGCGGCGCCAGGCGGCCGCGCTCGACGACCGCTCGCTCGAGGCTCTCGACGACCGAGCGCTGAGCGCACATGCCGACGCGTTTTTTGCAACGCTCATGCACGAGAGCATACTCGGGCGTCTGCACGAGGTGGTCTCCGCACAGTCCCGCGCTTACATGACGCTGGAGGCCCTGCTCACGGCGTGGATGCCGACGGATGTCGACGGCCTGCTGAAGCGGCTCATGACCGGACTCGGTACGCTGCCCAACGTGCGGATGACCTATCGCCTCATGGATCTCGCCGCTCTCGCCGTGCAAGACCGCCGGGCGCGCGCGTACTTTACCGGCGACCTCGACGAGGACGCCCTTGCCGGGTACGAGGCGGCCCTCGGCGGCACCGCCGTGCTCGCGGGCCTGCGCGCCTTCCTGCGGGAATTCGGCCATCGTGGTCCCTACGAGTCCGATGTCATGTCGGCCAGATTCGCCGACGATCCGGGGCCGGTGTTGCGCCTCGTCCAGCTCCACGTCCGCGCAGGTGCCACGCAGGATGCCGCGCGCCACGCCGCCGAGCGATCCCGCGTCCGGCACGTCGCGATGGCCGACGTGCGCTGTGTGCTTCACGAGGGCCGTGGCTCCCTTGCGTTCGTGGCGCAGTGGACGCTGTTTCGTATCATGTGCAGCGCGCTCCACCGCTTGTTGGCGCTGCGCGACGAATGCCGCCACGTCATGACCATGATGGTGGCGCATCTGCGGCGCGTGGCGCTGGAGATCGGGCGCCGCGCGAGCCGAGATAACGTGTTGGCGGATCCCACGGACGTGTTCTTCCTGACGTTCGACGAGATGCCGCGGGTGCTCGTCGAGCGTGACGGCGCCTGGCGCCTCCTGGCGGCCGAACGGCGGCGACAGCGCGAGAGCGATGCACAGCTGCAGGCGCCGGACATCGTCAGCGACGACGGGACCGCGGGCGGTGTCGAGCGCGCGGCGGACGCGCCGGGTGACAACGAGCTGCTCGGTTACGGCGTGAGCTCGGGGATCGTGACCGGGCGCGTCCGCGTGTTGCGATCGGCGGAGACGATCGGACATCTGTCCGGCGAGATCGTCGTGATTCCGGCGATCGAGCCGACCCTCACGCCGATCTTTCCGCTCGTCCGAGGATTCATCGCCGAGATGGGCGGTCTGCTCTCCCACGCCGCGATTCTCGCCCGCGAATACGGGCTGCCTGCCGTCGTGAGCGTGCACGGTGCCACGCGACGCCTCCGGGACGGGGATCGCGTCGAGCTCGATGGCAGCACCGGCCGGATCCGCGTGCTGGAGCGCGCGGGGTGAGCTCGGCCCCGGCCGGCCGTCAGTCGGACCGGTCGGCAGACGCCTCCAGCGTTATCCCGCCGGGCAAGGCCTGCCGGTGCCGGTAGAGGCACGCCGCGACGATCGTCCCGAGCGCCGCGCCGGCGATGATGTCGGAGACGTAATGACGCGCGAGATAGACGCGTCCAAGGGCGATGGCCGCGGCCAGGGCGTACAGCGGCCAGCGCAGGCGAGGATAGTACGCGGCGAAGATGGTGGCGACCGCGAACACCGAGGTGGCATGGCCGGAGGGAAAGGAATCGATGTCGGGCGCGAACGAGGGGCCGAGAACGCCGGCGCTCGCCAGCGCGGCGTCCGGTCGCGGCCGGCCGACGAGGTGCTTGAGGCTGAACTCGATGAGGCCGGCGGAGGCGAACGCGAGCGCGGAGATGCAGGCCGCGTCGTGCAGCCGTGGTCGCCGAATCCGTCGGCTCATGACGGCGAGCGCCACGCATACGACCAGGAGCGTCACGCCGCTGCCGATCGGGTTGATGGTGCCGACCAGCGCGTTCAGGATCGGACTCTTGAAGTGCGGGATCGAGGCGGCCACGAGCCCGTCGAACAGCAGGGCGGCGCCGAGCACGAGCACGAAGAGGGCGAGCGCCGCGGGTCGTCGGACTGCCGTTACCATCGTCACGTCCAGTATAGCGGAGGCTCGAATCGGCAGATGAGCACCTCGATGGGGCTGGCCCGCTACCTGCTCGTCGTCGCCGGCCTGGCGTCGGTCGCGTATCTGGTGGCCACGACGGGCATCGACGTGCTGGTGGCGTCGGTCCGGACGCTCTCGTGGCGCCTCGCCGTCTTCATCGTGATCCCTTATACCGTGGTGGCGCTGCTGCACACGATCGCCTGGCGCCTCGTCCTCGTGCCCGCGCCGTTGTCCCTGGGACGGCTCTTCTCGATACGCCTGGCAGGCGAGGCCCTCAACCTGAGCGCCGCGTCCGTCGGCGGTGAGCCGGTGAAGGTCTATCTCCTCAGGGGCCGGGTGCCGCTGGCGCAGGCTTCGGCCGCGCAGATCGTGGACAAGACCGGCATCACAATCGGTCAGGTCCTCTTTCTTGCCGTCGGGCTCGTCGTCGCGATCCTACGCTTCGATCTGGCCGTCGACGTCCTCTGGGCCATGGTGGCCCTGCTCGGTGTCCAGATCATCGTCGTCGCGGCGTTCATGTTCGTGCAGTGCGCCGGGCTCGGCGACCGGACGGTGCGGGTCCTCGGCCGGCTCGGGTTCGACGCTGGCGGCGCCCACGCGCGCAGTGTGGCGCGATTCGACCGTATGCTCGCCGCGGCCTATCGCGAGCGGCGGGGCGCAGTCCTCGCCTGCGTCCTCGTCCATCTACTGGCCTGGCTGGTGGGGAGCCTCGAGGTCTATCTCGTACTGCGCTGGCTGGACGTCAGGGCATCCTTTGCAGCCGCTCTCGCCATCGATGCGTTCGGCGCAGGGATCAAGTTCATGGCCTTCGCGATCCCGGGCGCCCTCGGCGTTCTCGAGGGCGGGTACATGGTGCTCTTCAGCGCGTTCGGCTTCGACGGCGGCCTGGGTCTGTCCTTCACGCTCGTCCGGCGGCTTCGAATGGTGGCCTGGAGTGTCGCGGGGCTCGTCGCCCTCGCTCTGCTGCGGGACTCGGCGACACCGGCGCCGGTCAGCGCGGCGGTTCCCGAAGGCTCCTCCGTCGCCACTCGATCACCACGACGCCGAGCGCGGTGGCGGTCATGACGGCCGCATTCGGCCACGACGCCAGCACCCAGTGGCCGTCGTACGACCACTCCCGCTCGGTGAGCGGCCACAGGTAGCGGATCGGCGAGGACGACGATGAGCACCGCGAAGAGCACGCTGTGCGCCGCCGCGCGATGGGCGGCGGCGTAGGCGTGCTCGCTCCACAGGATGCCGATGCCGTCGAGATCCGGCAGCGTGCCCGCCAGTACGACGATCCAGCGATCTCTCGGCGTGAGTTGCGCCAGGTCGGCGACGATCCAGCTGATGCCGACGTGGGTCAGGAAGTGCAGTGCCGACAGCACGGGACTACTTCGCCGTCGCGCGGAGCCGCTGCACCAGATCCTCGTACGAGGACCGGGCGATGATCGTCGCGAACTGGACGCGGTAGTTGTCCACCAGACTGATCGATTCGACCCGGATGTCCTGCACGCGCCAGCGCGGCGCGTTCGTTTCCCGAACCACGTAGTCAACGTCGATGGCGTTGCCACGCTTGACGAAGACCTTCGTCCTCACCGTCGCCCGGTCGCCGGCGATCGTGTCACCCAGGTACTGGAAGGTCGTGGCGTCGACCAGGTGGATACGGGAGAGATACGCGCGTGCGAAGAGGTCTGAGAACAGATGGGTGAACTCGGCGCGCTCGGCCTGCGTCCGTTTCTGCCACTGGCCGCGGAGCGTGGACTCCGCCATGGCCGTCCAATCGAACATCCGATCGAGTATCGCCCGGCCGGTCGCCCGGCCCGGTCCGGTAACCGGCGCCGGGGACGGCTGCACGGACCGGTACAGCTCGTCGATGTCGGCCCGCAGCTGGTTGGTCGGTGCGCCGGCCCCGGCCGCGGCCGCGTGAACGAGCACCCAGACGATCAGCCCACAGACGACGAACGCACGGCGCGATGACATGATGACTCCTTTCCGTCCTGTTCCCGCGCGGGACCGGCCGCGGGACGGTCGAAGAGCATGAGGAGCAGCGGGAGGAGGACGAGCGACGCGGCCAGGGCGGCCGCCGCTCCGATCGTCAGAAAGAGGCCCAGGCCGAAGATCCCTCGATGGCGGGCCACCATCAGGCTTCCGAAGCCGGTCATGGTCGTCAGGCCGTTGAGGGCGACCGCCAGGATCGCGCTGCGCGGGAATGGCGTGCGCCCGGCGGCGGTCTGCTCGCGGTAGCGCAGCATGACATTGATGCCGTACTCGGCCGAAGTTCCGACGACGAGCGGCAGCCCCCAGACGTTGGCGAGATTGAAGGACAGGCCCAGAAGGTGCATGAGCCCGATGGTCCACAGCGTCGCCAGCCCGAGCGGGACCAGGGCCAGCAGCGTGTCCCGGGAGCGTCGCAGCATGACCGCGGCCAGCAGCGCCACGACCCCGGCGGCGTAGAAGGTGCCCTGAAGATACGCCGCCTCGACCATTCGACTCGCCTCGTAGCTGATCACCGGAGAGCCGGTGACGGCGGCGTCGACCGAGCGCAGCTGCCGCACGAACTCCCTTGCTCCCTCGCGCTCCCAGGTATCGATGCCCGGGTAGATCAGCATGAGCAGACGCCCGCTGGCGCCGATGAACTTCCGCGTCAGCTCCGGCGGCAGCTCCGACACCGTGACGGGACGCGGCGCGAGGTTGTCCTGCAATTTCCGCAGCGTGGCGATGAAGTCGTCGCGAAGGAGGAGCTGCACGTGCGCGAGTCGAGACGCCAGCTGGGCGTCGCCGCTCGCCAGGCGAGCGAGGAGTGCGACGGTCCGCTCGTGAGCCGAGCGCAGCGTTGTCTCGGCCGTATGACCTTCCGCCTCTGCCGCGGCGATCTCGAGGCGACGTCGGAGCATCTGCAGCGCGCGCTGAATCGCCGCCCGATCGACCGCGGATTGGTCACCGACGTGGAAGGCCACCACGAGACGGGCGAACGCGTGCACGACGCCGATCTTCGCCTCCTGATCGGCCGGAACGAGCTTGAGCACGCTCACCACCTCGGACACGCCAGGCAGGGCGGCGAAGGCGCCCTGCTTCGCCCTCAGCTCCGCCAGCGAATCCGCGGTGGCGAGCGCGGCGAATCCCGAGCGGCGCGACTCCATGATCTTTCGCTCCCAGATGACCGACTCCATGCCCGGCGCCTGAAGATTGAGCCGGTTGTAGTCGAAGCGGATGGCCGGCAGCGCGAGCAGTGCGCCGACCGTCAACGCCATGGCCACGACGAGGATGACCAGCCGGTGGCGCATCAGCCGGCGCGGCCACGGCGCGTCGTTCTGGCCGATCGGCGCTGTCGCCGGCACGACGGGCAGCCGCCGCCGCGTCATGACCAGCAGAGCCGGAAAGACCGTGATCATGGCGACGAATGCCATGACGATGGCGGTGGCGGCGATGAAGCCGAATTCCTGGATGCCCCGGAACTCTGCCAGCATCAACACGCCGAACGTGCCGGCGGCGGTGAGGGCTCCGAAGAGAATCCCGGGCCCGGAGTGGCCCGCAGTCGTCATGAGGGCGTGCCGCGGTGTCCGGCCGAGCCTGAGCTCTTCCTCGTAACGCAGAAAGAGGTAGATCCCGTAGTCGATGCCGAGGCCGACGAGGAGTGACATGAACATCACCGAGAAGACGCTGAGGTGGCCCACGACGGCGGTGATGACGCCGAAGGACCAGGCCAGGCTCAGCAGGAGCACGCCCAGCATCAAGAGCGGCTCGACGGTGCGCCGGATCACGAGAAAGAGGAGGCCCACCGTCACCGCAATCGCCGGTCGCGCCGGCGGCGACATCGGGATACGTTTCGCGCAGGCTCCGGATGATCTGGCGAATCGCCGCGATGAACTCCTTGTTGTCCGTGAAGCTGGCGACGTCCCGCTGCGGCTCGACGAGAAGGAACAGCAGCCGATCGTCGGCGGAGAAGAAATAGCCGGAGCGTGCACGATCGGCGGCCGACGTGAACACACGCGTCCACGGCGAGACGTCCTCGCCGCGTCTGTCGAGGCCGTCGGCGACGGCACCGAGCAGCGTGTCCACGAACCCGGGATCGAACTTGGCTGCGGGGCCGTCACCAAGGCCGAGGTCGACGAATCCGAGGGCGAAGCGCCGCGCGATTTCCGCGCTGATGCCCTCGAAGAGGCCGGCGAGGGTCGGGCGGGCGGCGTACTGCTCGACGAAGCGATGGTACAGCCTGATCGTGTCGGCGAGATCGGCGAGCTGCTCCGTCGAGAGATAGAGCAGTGCCTGGCCCGCGAAGAGGTCCGGGTCGACCCGATACGCGACTCTGCCTGCGCTCGGCAGACGCTTGATCTCGGTGGCAAGCCGGTCGGCATACGCCTGAGCCCGCGGCACACTCGGCGCCTCGATCGCGATGACGATGTCGTTGAGATCGCCGAAGTCGCGCAGATGCTCCTTGAAGCGCTGGACGTAGAGATGATGCTGCGGCAGCAGCTGTACCGAGGAGCTCTGAAACGTCAGCCTGTGGCCGGCGAAGCCGAGCGCGGCGAGCGCGAGCACCAGACCCACGATGATGGTGAGGCTCGGTCGAATGGTGACCACGCGGACCACTCGGGACAGCGACGCCCCGGTCGGCGGAAGGTCCCTAACGTCTGTCTTCACCCGGGTGAGGGTGCCGCAGGCTGCCGGCGCGATCGATAGGACCTATGTCTCAGGACGCGCGCCTGCCGTGCATTGCGGCTCTCGAGCACGCCTCGTTCGTCGGGGTTTCGGTTTCCGCCTGTGCGGTCGTGCCACGCGTTGCCGATCGATCGTGCGCGACGACCATGGCGGGGCGAACGCTCGTCAGGGGGCGCCGGATCCTGGCGAGAGCCAGCGCGAGGACGTCGTTCCACCTCGGCTGGAGCCACATCAGAGCAGGACCTGTACGAGCCGCTTGAGAAGCTCCTCCAGCGAGATCATCGTGAGAAGGAGCGGAGCGACCGGCAGCAGGGTGATCACCGCGAGCTGGAGGATCGCATCCCTGGTGATGGGTGCCATCCGCATGCTGCGGACGAGCTCGAAGCTGTTGCCGAGATCGGCCAGGGATTGGATGTCCGCGCTCCCGAGAAGCGGCTCGCCCGCGGAGGCGTGGCCACGGAGCCACTTGTCGTCGAACTCCCGCACGTAGCGCTGGGCGAGCGTGCCGTACTCGCGCAGGCCGACCCGCCGCGCCGCCGCCAGGTGTGGGGTGAACAGCAGGAGCGGCCCGAGCACGACGAGCAGGAGGAACGCGACGACGACGATGATCTCCACCTTGAACTGCAACAGCGTCGCCCCCTCGAAGAAGATCCGATTGGCGATCGCCCCGGCGAGTAATGTCCCGTGAGCCGCCAGAAGGGGCGCGAATGCGACCACGCTGCTCGACAGGAACCCGAGGCCGGCGACGCGATCCGGGTGTGTGGGCACAAGTGTGAGCGTGCACCGCGCCACCTGCCAGAGAAAGCGTATCCAGAGGAACATTCGGAAATACCACCGGACGAGGATGAACTGGAACAGCGGCAGGCTCACGTAGACGAACCACCAGCCGGCCGGCGAGAGCTGGCGCCCGCCGCCCCCAGGCACGGCGTACCACGTCGCAACATTCAGCACGCCGTAGTGAGGCCAGATGAAGAGCACCACGACGTACACGAGCACGATGAGCAGTCCCTCCGCCACCGCCGAGTTCCGCAGCCGCTGCGCCGCGGTTACAGCCGCGTCGAACTTCGCGCGGGAGACGTCGGGAATCAGCCCACGCTCTAGGAATTGCCGCACCAGCGGGAGCATCCGCTGGTGCACGACGAGCTCGGCCACGATGAGCAGCGGCAGGGTCACCAGCCACCGTACGTGCACTTCGATGTCCAGGAGAAATGGCACGGCGACGGCGTTGCCCCACGCTCGCCCACCGAGCACCGACAGGATCAGCAACGGCAACCAGGCGATGAGCGTGATGAAGAGAATCCGGCGACGCCAGAGCTGCAGCGCATCGCCGGACAGGTGAGCTCGTCGAATGATCTGGTAGAGCGGTCCACCCAGGACGACCGAGAAGTCGTAGGGATCCGGGAGCGATGGCTCAGCCGACGCCGGCGCGCGTAGACCAGCCAGGAGCGCGGACTCGGACCGGGACGTGTTTGTCACGCGTCGTCACCTCGGTTGCGTGGACGAGCGTAGACTGCGCATGGGCGTTCTCATCATCGGACGTTGGTCCTACCCAGGCGAACGACGAGCTGATCGGGAGCCCCGCGCCTTGTGCTTCGGACGCACCTGGTCTAGGTTCGGTCGTCCATATGAAAATCGGCGTCGCCATCAGGCTGATCGTCAACCTGGCGCTCTCCCATCTGGTGCTCTGCGCGTTTCCCGCATGGGGGCAAGAATCCGGAAAAGAGGTGGGCAGTGTCGCCCAGCAAAAGCTCAATCCGCTGGCGTACTCGATCTACCTGCCCGCGACGCTGAGTCTCGGCTTCGGCGCCGGGCCACGCCGTGACACCCAGCCGACGCTGAGTCTCCAGCCGCGTATCCCCCTGCGGCTGACCGAGGACTGGCGTGTCATCAGTCGCTCCAACGTGTCGATCATCCATGTCCCAGGCCCTGAAGAGACGACAGGGCTCGGGGACATCGACGTCTCCCTTTTCCTGACGCCGACCAAGACAGCAAAGTGGGTCTGGGGCGCCGGTCCCATCGTCCAATTCCCGACCGCGACCGACACGGCCTTGGGCACTGAGAAGTGGTCCGCCGGACCGACGGCGGCACTTCTCTACGTGGATGGACCGTGGGTCAACGGCATCTTGGTGAGCCATCTCTGGTCCTTCGCGGGTCGCGGCAGTCGAGAGGACGTGAGCCTGACCCAGGTCGAGGTGGAATTCAGCTACACCTTCTCGAACGACTGGTACATCCAGACGTCTCCGACCTTCTCCCATGACTGGAACGCCCCCAGCGGAGAGCGATGGGTCATCCCGATCGGGGTGGACGTCGGACGAACGTTCACGATTGGCTCGCAGGGCATCACCGTGCAGATCGGCGCCTACTACAACGTCAAGAAGCCGACCGGAGCCCCCGAGTGGGTGCTCAACACGCAGCTCTCGTGGCTCTACTAACTGAGCCGGCGCTGCAGGTATCGCGTCATGGCCGGCGCCACCGCCGTGAAACGGACCACGAAGCCGGGCATGGTCGCCGGGACTTTCTCGACCACCTTCGCATAAATTTCACCCGCCTCGGAGCTGACCTCGGCGTCACCGACCCAGATCTTCACATTGCTCCGCGGCGGCACCGGCGCGGCGGACCGTATCTCGCCGCCCCCCTTCGACAGCGCCACGAAGCTCGCGTCGAAGACGCGGCTTGCCACGTGCTTGTCCTCCAGCATGGCGTAGCGAATCGGGATCTCCGCCGCGAGCGCGGCCATCGCAGGCTCTCCCTGGCGGAGGAACAGCTGATGCGCGCCGCCGATTCCGCCCACCTCCCAGACCGTCAGCGGATGCCGCGCGCCCTTCGGCTCGATCTGCAGCGAACGGGTCACCGTGACGACCGAGCCGACTTCGCGCCGCGTGCTGTCGGAGATGAGGATCTGTCCGCCGGTCGTGTACGACTCGATCCGTCCCGTCAGATTGACGGAGCTGCCCACGGCCGCATATTTCATCCGGCGGTCCGAGCCGATGTTGCCGACGATCACCTCGCCGGTGTGGATGCCGATGCCCATCTCGATCTCGGGCACTCCCTGCTCGCGGTTTCGCGCGTTCACGTCGTCCATGGCTCGCTGCATGGCCACCGCGCAGGCGACGGCGCGCTCGGCGTCGTCCGGCATCGCCGTCGGGGCGCCGAAGATGACCAGGATGCCGTCGCCCATGATCTCGTTGATCGTTCCGCGATAGTGAAGGATCAGGTCGACCATCGTCTGCAGATAGTCGTTGAGGAACCGGATCGCCTCTTCCGGCGTGACGCGCTCGGCCAGGGCGGTGAAGCCTCTCAGGTCTGACATCATCACCGCGACCTTTCGCAGCTCTCCGCCGAGCTTGAGCCCCTCGGGTGACCCCAGGAGGCTGGCGACGACGTCGTCGGACACGTAACGTCCGAACGTCTCGCGAATGAATGTGCTGCGCGCCTCGGTGGCCTTCAGCTCCGTCAGATCGTGCGCCGCACAGACGACGCCGCCCACGGCGCTCCGCCCCTGTCCGATGATCGCGCTCGAGAAGAGCACCGGGATCTGCCGGCCGTCATGGATCTTGTAGACGGCCTCACGGCCGCCGATCCGCCCGTCGCGGAGAACATCCTCGAGCCAGAGCCCGGCGCGGCCGTCAGCGGGCCCCGTTGCGGACGTGATCGCCGAGATCAGACTGCCCACGCGTTGCCCGACGATCTCGTCCGCCGCGTGGCCCAGCATCCAGCACGCCGCCGGGTTCACCGTGACGACCGTCGCGTCGCGCCAGTCGGACCCCCCCTCGAGCGGCCGGACGACGATCACCGCGTCACTCATCGAGTCGAGGATGCTGCTCACGTGGTCACGCGAGACGGTCGTCTCCTGGAGGTCGCTCGCCATTCGGTCGAAGGCCATCGCGATCTGGCCGATCTCGTCGCGACGCGCCTCCGCAAGGCGATGGCCGAGATCGCCCCGGCCGAGCCTGCCCATACCGGCGATCAGGCGTCGGATCGGCGTCGTGAGTGAGCGTGCGAGAAGAACGGCGGTGACGACCACGAGCGCGGTCACGCCGGCCGCAGTCGCCAGGAGCGCGCGCCGAAGAGCGGCCTCCGGGGCGAACGCCTCCGCCGTGTCGAGCTGGGCGACGATTGCCCAGCGCAGACCGCCGACGTCGAGAGGCGAGTACGAGGCGAGGACCGGCTGCTCGCGGTAATCGAGCCCCGTCGAGACGCCCGTCTGGCCACTCAGCGCGGCATGAGCGGCCGCGCCGGTGATCTGCTGGAACAGGACGGTGCGCTGATGGGTTCGCATGAGCGCGAGTAGCTCACCGGACACGCCGGTCTTCGCGGCCGTCTCGAGGTATCGCTGCGGCTCGGTCAGAAAGAACCGCGAATCGCTTCGCATCCGGCGATCCGGGCCGACGAGGTAGGTTTCTCCGGTCCGGCCCAATCCCTGCGCTTCCCATTTCCGGTCGCCGGTCATGACGGCGTTGATCCGATCGACCGGCAGCTGGAGGGCCACGACGCCGAGCCGCCGGCCGTCCCTGAAGACGGGCGCGGCGACGAAGGCCGCCGGCGCGCCCAGCGAGGGGGCGTACGACTCGAAATCGACGAGCTGCACGAAATCGGCCTCGACGGCCTTGCGGGCCGCGCGAAACGCCCGGCTGAGCCGCGTGTTCCGGTATGGCCCCGACAGAAGATTCGTGCCGAACTCGAGCTTCTTGGCCGCGGTGTAGACGATGCGGCCGCCCTCGCTCTCGATCAGGAATATGTCGTCATACCCGAATTGACGGGCCATCGATCGCAGGACGGGGTTGAATCGCGCATGCGTCTCCGCGTACCGTCCGCCGCCCGCCGGACGGTCCAACCGATCGCGCGATGCCTCAGGGTTGGGATTGCTCACGATGAAGATCGCTTGCAACGCGATGGTCACAGCGTCCTCCGGCACATCGTCCCGCGCTCGCTCCGGGCCAGCGTCCGGCTCGAACGCCCGCAGGTGCGGCACGACCGCCTCGCGGTAGTGCCGAGAGACTTCGGAGCGATAGCGGGCCCGCATCTGGTCAGGCCAACCGGCCACCTGCGCCTCGAGGCTTCGATACGCCGTCCTGAATTCCTCCATCGCCGCGATGACGTCGCGAGATTCGGCAAGCGTCAGGACGTCACGCCGCACGCCGGCGAAGTAGGCCTCGATCTGCCGCTTGCGCTCCGCGCGGATCGACGTGAGCTGGTTGATCGCTGTGCGGCGTAGCGACACCTCCGCCCGCTGGTCCGCCTGCCAGCCCGTCGCGAGCAGGGCCAGGAGCCCCACCCCGAGCAACGCGCAGAGCAGCCTGGTCCGGAGTGAGACGGGTTTCAGCTCAGCTCCCGACGAGGCGTCCTTCGAACGCCCGGAAATGGCGGCGCCAGATCTCCACGTAGCTGCCGTCCCTGCGCATCCTCGCCAGCCAGCCATCCAGCCAGCGGATCAGCCCGGCGTCGCCTTTACGCGCCGCCGCGACGTAGCCTCGCGGTGCGAGGGGCCCGCCGGTGACCCGTAGCGCCGGGTCGTGTTGCGCCAGCGTCAGCAACGTCACGTCGTCGTAGACGAACGCGTCGGCCTGGCCGCCTTTGACGGCGCGCGCGCCCTCCGCGACCGAGCCGACCGCCGTCAGGAGTGCGCGCGGCTGCCACTGCGCGACGTCGCGCTCCTGGACGGAGCCCCGGATGACGGTCACCCGCCGCGCGGCCAGCGCGCCGACGCCGTCCACGGCGCTGGCGGCCGGCACCAGGACCAGCGACGCCGACACGAAGTACGGCTCCGAGAGCTCGGCCAGTCGCCGCCGCTCGTCGGTCGCCGTCACGGTGGCGATGAGCAGATCGACGCGGCCCGCCTGTAGCTCCGCGAATCGAGTCGCCGTGGTTACCGGGACGAGCCGCGCCCGGCGCTCGTCGTCGAACAGGACGCGCGCGAGATACCGCGCCAGATCGATCTCGAACCCGACAGGGCGGCCATGCACGTCGCGCGATCCGAAGGGAGGGGCATCCGTCTTGACACCAACGCGGAGGACACCGCGGGCGCGGAGATCGTCGAGCGAGGACTCGGCGTGCGCTGCGGTGAGGACCGCGAGCAGGACCGCGACGACCACCCCGGACCCGGCGACGCCGCGACCGCTCATGACACGGTCTCTGCTCGCTGCCGAAGCGCGGCCGGAATCGTCAGGCCGAGAGTCTGGGCCGCGGTGAGGTTGATCACCAGCTCGAACCGGTCGGCTTCCTCGACGGGCAGGTCGCCGGCGCGTGTGCCTCGCAGGATCTTGTCGACGTGGCCAGCGGCGCGTCGGCAAAGCTCGACGAGGTCCACCGACAAGGACATCAAGCCGCCGGCGTCGGGGAAGAGCCGGTCACCATACATGGCGGGCAGCCGGGCCGCCCCCGCCAACGCCACGAGCCGCGCCCGATGATGGCTGAACATGGCGTCCCCCGGGACGAAGAGCGCGTCGAGTCGCTTGGCCGCAATGCGCTTGAACGCGTCGCCGAATTCCGCGGCCTCGAACACGCCGATCTCCTCCAGCGTGATGCCCAGCGGCGCGCCGGCGCTCACGGCCGCGCGGAGGATTCGTGGATGGATCGGATTCGTCAGGTTCACGAGAAAGGCCATCCGCTTCACGCGCGGGCTCGTCTCCTGCACCAGCGCAATCCGCTTCTGGATGAGCGAGCTCCCGCCGCCGTAGCCGGTGATGTTGCCTCCGGGCTTCGCCGCGCTCGGGACGATTCCGAAGTCGACGGGGTCGCCGCCGGTCACGAACACGATCGGAATCTTCGCGGTCGCCCGCTTGGCGGCGAGGGCCACGGGAGTCCCGATGCCCGTGACGATGAGCGTCACCCCGAGGCCGATGAGTTCTACGACGAGTCCGGAAAGCCGCTCGAGGTCTCCCTCCGCGGAGCGTGGCTCGATGCGGAAGCCGCGTCCCTCGATCCAGCCGCGCTCGGCCAAACCTTCCCGAAGCGCATCGAGATAGCGCGGTGGCAGGACGCGCTCCGAGACGAAGCCGATGGCAGCCAGCTTCCCCGCCGGTTGCCCTTCGGCCATGCGTGGTCCGTACGCGACGGCAAGCGCGCCGCCGACGAACGCGCGCCGTGAGATCGCCGGACGCTCGCGCGGGCATGTCACAGCCACGACGTGAGCCTAGGTCCGCACCCTCGCGCTCACCATCGGACGAAGGTCCAATTTCTCGAACGCGCCGCAACTGGTGGAGTGACAAGCGGCTCATCGGCGAACGAAGCGCCTTCACCATGTGATGAGACCAAGGTCCGATTCAGGTCGCCGCCCGCAGTCTGGTTGAATGCATCGCTATGATGCGCGCGACGTCGGCTCTTGTTGGCGGATTGGTGCTGGCGATGCTCGGTGCTGCACCGGCGGCCGGAGGCATCGAGCCGCTGCCGCAGCGGACCGAGCTCGATGCGTTCACCTGCCGCGAGCTCCTCGTGCTCCAGCCCGAGATGCAGGAGCGCGCCCTCATCTATTTGTCCGGCGTGGCGGACGGCCGTCGCGCCGCCACCGTCTACGACGCCGAGGCGACGGGCGCGGCCATCGATCGCATGCTGGCCTCGTGTCGCGCGACACCCTCGCTGGCCGTGCTCGGCGCGCTGCGAGCCGCATCGCGATGACGTCACAGAGGAGTCGTCCATGAGAATGGCGGTCGCGTTGATGCTCTCGCTCGCCGCCACAGCCGCGACGGCCGCCACGCCGTCGGATCCGTACGAGGCGCCTGCGAGTTATCGTCCCTCGGACGTGCTCTCGAAGGAGCGTGTCAGCGGCCCGCATTACAAGGTCGAGAACCCCGTCGCCTTCGACGGCTACATGTACCGGTTCACGGTGCGCTCCGACTACGGACCGTTCGAGATCACCGGGACCTCGGCACTCCGCAAGCTCGTTGTCGAGATCGGCGCCATTGCGAAGCTGCGCGAGATCAAGGCGAGCAAGGCGTTCGCCAGCGCCGTCGCGGACTCGGCAGCCGGACCATTCCGATTCGCCAAGAACCTCATCGTGAATCCGGCGGACACGCTGACCGGTATTCCGAAGGGCGCCTACAAGCTCATGGAAGAAGTCGGCGAGGCGGCCACGACCGAGCGGAACCCGGCCGACGATCCGCTGTACCAGAAGGCCCTGCTCGTGTCCGGTCGCCGGCGCGATTACGCCGCGCAGCTCGGCGTGGACGTGTACTCCAGCAACGCCGTTCTCCAGAAGGAGCTGAACAGCGTCGCCTGGGCGGCCGCCGTCGGCAACCTCAGCGTGAGCGTGGCCCTGATGCCGGTCGGCGGCGCCGCCGGCGCGGTGTTGAGCGGCGTCCGCTGGAGCAACGCGCTCAACGACTACCTCAAGGTCGAGCCGGCCAACCGCTTGCGCATCATCGCCGGAGACAAGCTGAAGGAAGCCGGGGTCCCGCCGGAGGTCATTCGCCGCTT
This sequence comes from Candidatus Rokuibacteriota bacterium, assembly GCA_003220335.1. Taxonomy (GTDB): domain Bacteria; phylum Methylomirabilota; class Methylomirabilia; order Rokubacteriales; family CSP1-6; genus AR12. Next base: position 8,376 of record QHSB01000238.1, on the reverse strand, counting down.
CATCGAGCAGCCGCGCTTCACGCCGCGGCAGAACGTGATGATCGCGCTGGCACTGGCGCAGCTCGGGCCCGCTCCGGCGAGAGGGCGGGACGCGTTCCTCGAGGCGACGCTCGGATCCGATGACGAGGTCGAGGCCAGCTTCTTCGTCAACACGGCGCAGATCCTGCGCGGCTATCACGACGCATTCGCGCCGATCACCGAGATCCGGATGAACCATCGCGTCGTCTTGGCGAGCGCCAGCAACGGCAACGTCCTGCTCGCGCTCCCCGTGGATTATCTGATCTGGACGCCGACGACAGCGCGGAGATTGGAGGAGGTGCTCACGGCGTATCAGGCGAGAGGCTCCGGCAAGCTCGAGCTCTGGCTGACCGGCGCCGCATCGCCAACCGTGAGGCAGCGGCTCGGCGAGCGCGGCGTCCTCCTGCTCGAGGAGGCTGGCCGGCGCGTGGAGATCATCGACTAGATGGCGGTCGTCGAGGCACGGGAAGCGACGCTCGAGTTCGGCCGCCAGGTCGCGGACACGCTCGTCCTGCGGCTGTCCGGCCCGTGGACCATTCACGAGCGGCTGCCCGCCGTGGACGAAGTCCAGCGGGAGCTCGAAACCGACGGCGCCGTGCGCCGGGTGCGCTTCGAGACGGAAGGTCTCGCGGCCTGGGACAGCGCCCTGCTGACGTTTCTCCTGCGAGTCGTCGCCCAGGCCGACGGCCGCGGCGTCGCCGCGGACCGCGACGGGCTGCCCGAGGGGGTGCGTCGTCTGCTCGCGCTGGCCACGGCCGTCCCGGAGCGTCGAGACACCGGGACCGCCGCGAAGCCGTCGTGGCTGGCGCGCGTTGGCCTCGCGACGCTCGAGGGCATTCGCGATGCCGGGGTGACGCTGACGTTCCTCGGGGCGGTATCGATCGCCTTCGCGCGTTCGCTGCTCGGCCGCGCCCGGTACCGTCGCTCGGACTTCCTTTTGGTCCTGCAGGAGGTCGGTGCGAAGGCGCTGCCGATCGTCAGCCTCATCAGCTTCCTCGTCGGCGTGATCCTGGCCTACGTCGGCGCGATGCAGCTACGCCAGTTCGGCGCGCAGATCTACGTCGCCGATCTGGTCGGCATCGGCATGACGCGTGAGATGGGCGCGATGATGACCGCCGTGATCATGGCCGGGCGCACCGGCGCGGCCTTCGCGGCGGAGCTCGGCACGATGCAGGTCAACGAGGAGATCGACGCGCTGGCGACGCTGGGGATCTCGCCGATCGAGTTCCTCGTCCTGCCACGAATGCTCGCCCTCGCCGTGATGATGCCGCTGCTCGCTCTGTACGCCGACCTGCTCGGGCTCCTCGGCGGGATGGCGGTCGGCGTCGGCATGCTCGATCTGGGCGTCGTCGAGTACTACCTGCGAACGGTCGGGGCGATCGGCATCGAGGACTGCGTGGCCGGGCTGATCAAGGCCTCGCTCTTCGGCGTGCTCATCGCGGTCGCCGGATGTCTGCGCGGCATCCAGTGCGGCCGCAGCTCGGCCGCCGTCGGCGCCGCGACCACGTCTGCCGTCGTCACCGGCATCGTGCTCATCATCGTGTCGGACGCGGCGACGACGGTCATCTTCGACCTGATCGGGCTGTAGGAGAGCGATGATGCGACGACTCGTGGCCTGCGCCGTGCTGAGCGCCGGGGTGTTCATGCCGCTGGTGGCGACGGCTCAGGATTTCGCCGCGCTCTTCCGTGAGATCAACCCCTCCGTCGTCGTGGTGCGCGCGAAGGGCCGCGAGGTGACGGCGGCCCGCGGCGTCGGGCAGTTCAGCGAGACGGGCTCCGGCGTGCTGATCTCGGCCGACGGCAAGGTGATGACCGCGGCGCACGTCGTGCACTCGATGGACGAGATCAGCGTGGAGTTCCTCGGCGGCGAGCGGATCGCGGCGCGGATCGTCGAGTCGGAGCCGGCGGCGGATCTCTCGCTCCTGCAACTCGAACGCGTGCCCGCGGGCGCGAAGGTCGCCCGTCTCGGCGACTCGGATCGGGTGCTGGTGGGTGACCAGGTCGTCGTGGTCGGCGCGCCCTATGGGCTCTCGTATTCGCTCAGCATCGGGTGGATCAGCGCGCGGTGGCAGCCGAACACCGTGTACCGCGCGATACCGCTCGCGGAGTTCTTCCAGACCAACGCGACGATCAACACGGGCAACTCCGGCGGCCCCATGTTCACGACATCCGGCGAGGTCATCGGCATCGTCAGCCACATCATCTCGAAGTCCGGCGGCAGCGAGGGTCTCGGCTTCGTGGTGACGCTCCGGACGGCGCGCGAGCTCTTGCTGGAGAAGAAGTCCGTCTGGGGCGGCATCGACGGCATGATGCTGACGGGCGACCTGGCCGAGATCTTCAACGTGCCGGGTGGCGTGGGCTATCTCATCAAGACCGTCGCCAAGAACTCACCTGCCTGGAAGGCCGGCGTGCTTGGCGGCGACCGGACGGCCACCATCCAGGGCCAGGAGATCGTCGTCCATGGCGACGTGATCCTCGAAATCGCCGGGATCCGGGTCAAGAGCGTGGAGGATCTGACGGCGATTCGCGAGAAGCTCGGCACCATGCCGCCGGGGACGCCGATGACGTTCTCCGTGCTGCGGGCGGGCAAGGTCGTCGAGTTGACCGGGACGCTGCCATGAGCGCGTCCGACCTCCGCATCCAGGTCCGCGACCTCGACATGCGCTATGGCGAGCGCGTGATCCAGCACGACCTCAGCTTCAGCGTCCGCACGGGTGACATCTTCGTGATCATGGGTGGCAGCGGCTGCGGCAAGAGCACCCTGCTCCGGCATCTCATCGGGCTCGTGCGGCCCGCGCGTGGCGACGTCTTCTATGACGGCGAAAGCTTCTGGACGGCGGAGCCGGACGAGCGCGACCGGATGACCCGCCGCTTCGGCGTGCTCTACCAGAGCGGCGCTCTCTGGTCCTCGCTGACCCTCGCCGAGAACGTCGCGTTGCCGCTCGGTGAATACACGGACCTCGACGGCCACCGGATCGCCGAGCTGGTGTCGCTCAAGCTCGCGCTGGTCGGCCTCGCCGGCTTCGAGGACTTCTACCCCTCGGAGATCAGCGGCGGAATGCGCAAGCGCGCGGGCCTGGCCCGGGCGATGGCGCTCGACCCCGACATCCTGTTCTTCGACGAGCCCTCGGCCGGGCTCGACCCCATCAGCAGCAAGCTGCTCGACGACCTGATCCTCGAGCTGCGCGCCAGCCTCGGGGCGACGGTCGTGGTCGTGACCCACGAGCTGGCCAGTATCTTCGCGATTGCAACCAACTGCGTCTTTCTCGACGCGGAGACCAAGACCATGATCGCCACCGGGGACCCCAAGGTGCTGCTCGAGCGCCCGCCCGACCCCAAGGTCCGGCAGTTCCTCACCCGGGGCGCATCGAACGGGAGGAAGCCTCATGGCTAGGCGAGCGAACCCGACGCTCATCGGCGGCTTCGTCGTCGGCGCAGCGCTGCTCACCGTCGTCGGCCTCGTCGTGCTCGGCGGCGGCCATTTCTTTCGTCAGACCAGGGCCGTCGTCGCGTACTTCGACGCCTCCGTGAAGGGCGTCGCGATCGGCGGGCCGGTGACCTTTCAAGGCGCGAAAGTCGGAACGGTGACTGACGTCCGCGTCGTCATCGACCCGAAAACGCTCAAGATCACCACGCCCGTCTTCTTCGAGATCGACGCCTCGCGGCTCACCGAGCCCAGCGGCGCGAAGTTCGCGTTCCGCAAGGATTCCGGGAACACGAGGCAGCTCATCGAGCGCGGGCTCAGGGCCCAGCTCGAGATGCAGAGCTTCGTGACGGGCCAGGTGGGGATCGCGCTGTCGTTCCTGCCCGACACTCCCGTGAAGCTGACCGGGCTGTCGAAAGATTACGTCGAGGTGCCGACCGCCCCGTCGAACATCGAGAAGCTGACGCGAACGCTCGAGAACCTGCCGCTCGCGGAAATCATGACCTCGGCCAAAGAGACGATCGACGGCGTCCGCGCGCTCGTGCAGGCGCCGGAGACCAAGGAGACGCTGCGCTCGCTGCAGGCGGCGGTCCAGCGGTCCGACGCGACACTGGTCGCGATTCAGAAGCTCGCCCAGCACGTGCAAGCGCAAATCGATCCGGTGATGACGAAGCTGGATGCGACCGCCAAGTCCGCGCGAGGCGCGCTCGATCAGGCGCAATCTTCGCTGGCTCGCCTGACGCCCCGGGTCGACGACTCGCTGAAGGACTACCAGACGCTCGCCCGCAATCTCGACGATCGCCTCGGCCGGCTCTCGGCAAGCTTGGACCGCACGCTCGTCAGCGTCGATCGCACCCTTGGGGGCGCGGACGACGTCATGGCCGACGGCTCGAACGTTCGTGTGAGCCTCGTCAGCGCGCTCGACGAGCTGGCGGAGGCGGCGCAGAGCATCCGGGCCCTCGCGGATTATCTCGAGCGGAACCCGAGCTCGGTCGTGTTCGGGAAAGGACGGGTACCGAAATGATCCGGATGAACGGTCTTGTCGCATTGCTGCTGCTCGGCGCGGCCGGTTGTACCGGCTCGGTCGACCCGACACGCTTCTACGTGCTCGCCCCCACGGATTCGGCCGCCGGCGCCGCGGCCAGGAGCGCGAGCGAACGGGATCTCCGCATCGGCATCCGGAGCGTCGAGCTTCCGCGATACCTCGAGCGACCGAAGATCGTCACCCGAGCGAGCGAGACCCGCCTCGAGGTGGCGGACTTCCACCAGTGGGGCGCGCCGCTGCGACAGGCCGTGCCCGTGGTCCTGGCCGAGAACCTCTCGCGACTCGTCCCGACAGACCAGGTCATGGTCTTCCCCTGGGGCCGTGCGTTCGCTCCGGACGCACAGGTCATCGTGGACATCTCACGACTCGAGGGAAAGATCGGTGCCGACAGCGTGCTCGCGGCCCGCTGGCGGATCCTGGGTCGCTCCGGCGAGGAGGTCACGATGGGCGTGGCGCACCTCACCGAGCCGTCCGGCTCCGACTACGAGAGCCTCGTTGCCGCGCAGAGCCGGCTCGTTGGCGCGCTGAGTCGGGACATCGCCGCGGCCCTTCGAAGCGGTGTCCAGGCGAGCACGCGGTGAGGCGGACACAGGATGCGGCTAGGTCCAACGTCCTATGGTGAGTCGAGGCCGGGGCTTGCTTGAATGTGGCACGGAGATCGATCGATGCGTCAGTGGCGTCCATCGTTAACGGGTCTGCTGGCCGGGGCTGCGATTGCAGCCTTCGGCCGCGCGGCCGTCGTGGCCGTCCACCTCGACGCGATCAGCACGGCGGCCATGCCCGTATTGGCCTGGGCGGCGATGATCGGGGTGATGATCGGAGGGCTGGCGGGGCTGAGCGGGTCCCCGCGAATTGGAGCGGTGCTCGGGGCCGTGCTGTCGGCGGCGGTCTACGTCATCATGATGCCGCTGGCGCTGTTCGTCACGGTGATCGGGGTGGCGACGGCACCGTCGTTGCTCGAGATGATGGTCGTCGGAGCGCTCGCGGGATTCGCCGGCGGCGTCGCGGATCGCGCTCGAAGAACGGCGTCGGTCTCGTTGAAAGCGCCGAGGAGAATTCCCTCATGACGCGTGAAGTCTCGAAGGGCGATGCCGGGCCTGGCCGGGTTTAGGAACAGGCAGGAGCCACCGAGATCCACTACGATGCCGGGGTGAGGAGGGCAACGACGACCGCCGTCCTCGTTGCGCTCGGTTACTACGCCGGCGTCCACGTTGGGCTCGTTCTCAAATTCCCGCCGTCCACACCGTCGTTCGTCTGGCCGCCGAATGCCATTCTGACGGCGGCGCTGCTGCTCACGCCACCACGACGCTGGTGGATTTGCCTGCTCGCGGCGCTGCCCGCGCACCTCGCCGCCGAATTCGGGATGGGGTGGCCGCTCCCGCTCGTGCTGGCCCTCTTCGCGACCAACTGCAGCGAGGCCCTGATCGCGGCCGTCGGCGTCCGATGGCTGAGTGACACTCCTGCGCGGTTCGATACGCTGCGCCGGATGACGGTCTTCCTCGTGGCCGCCGGGCTCGTCGCCCCGTTCCTTTCGTCGTTCCTCGACGCGGCGGCGGTGACGATCGTGCGTGGGGAATTGTACTGGTCAGTGTGGCAGGCGCGGTTCTTCTCCAACGCCCTGACCGGGCTGATGCTCGTTCCGGCGATCGTCATGGGCGTCACGGCCGGCCCCGCCTGGCTTCGCCGCGCGCCCGGCGCGCGGCGCGCGGAGGCGGCGCTCCTGACCGTAGCGCTCGTGCTCGTCGGCGGATGGGTCTTCGGTCTGATGACCGTTCATCCGACGATCCTGGGCGGACCCGTCACTCCCATCGTGTTCCTCCTGCCCATCATCTTGCTGGCGTCGGTGCGGTTCGGACCCGGCGGCGCGAGTCTCTGTATGGTCGGTACTTCCGTCGTCGCGGTCTGGGCGGCCGCCGGGGGACGCGGACCCTTTGCGGGCCTGCCGCCCGCCGAGACCGTGCGGGCCCTGCAGATCCTCCTGATCATGCTCGCGACCCCCATCCTGTGCCTGGCGGCGGTCCTCGTCGACCACCGTCGAGCGAGGTCCGCGCTGGGAGAGCGAGTGCACGAGCTGCGCGAGAGCGAGGCCTTGAAGTCGGCGATCCTGAACTCTCTGAACCCCGCGGTCGCCGTTCTGGGACGTGACGGCAGGATTATCGACCTCGGGTCGAACTGGTTCCGCGGCAGTGGCCAGGGCGGGGCACCGGCGGTGGCCGGGCTCGGTCTCGGCGACAACTTTCTCGAGGCGTGGGGGCAGACTGCCAGCGTCTGGATGCCCGGGGCCGCTAAGATCACGGCCAGCATCCTCGAAGTGCTGCACGGGGCGCGGCACGATTTCTCGTTCGAGTATCCCTGCCAGAGCGGAGCGGGCGAGCGATGGTTCGCGGTGTCGATCGTTCGCCTCGACCGTCCGGAAAGCGGCGCCGTTGTGTCGTGTGCCGACATCACCTCGCGGAAGGCCGCCGAGCTGGACATCGAGCGCAGCCGCCAGGAGCTCACGCATTTCATGCGCGTCTTCATGGCGGGGGAGATGACCGCCTCCTTCGCCCACGAGCTGAACCAGCCGCTCACGGGCATCCTCACCAACGCCAGGGCGGGCCTGCTCTTTCTCGACGCCGCCCCGCCAGACCTGAGCGAGATGCGGGCAATCCTGTCCGACATCGTCGACGACGGCAAACGGGCGGGCGAGGTCATCCAGCGCCTGCGCGACTTCCTGCGCAAGAGCGACCCCCAGCGCGCATCGCTCGACCTGAACGTCGTGGTGCACGAGGTGGTCCGGATGCTGGCGAGCGATGCCATCATTCGCAATGTCCCCATTACGGTCGACCTGGATGAGAAGCCGGTGCTCGTGTTCGCCGACCGCGTGCAGCTCCAGCAGGTCGTCCTGAACCTCTTGCTCAACGGGATGGACGCGGTGGCCGAATCCACCGGCGCTCGACGCGCCGTGGTCGTGCACACGCGGAACACCGAGCTGGACACGGTGCACGTCTGCGTGGAGGACTGTGGACCGGGCCTGCGCGCAGGCACCTATGACCTGCTCTTCGAACCCTTCTTCACGACGAAGCCGACGGGCATGGGCATGGGCCTCGCCATCTGCCGATCGATCATCGGAGCCCACGACGGCGTCATCTGGGCGCAGGACAACCCTTCCGGAGGTGCCGCGTTCCACTTTGCGATGCCCGCCGTCACGGCCGCCCCGGCGTGACGGAGCCCAGGGTCAGCGTCGTCGTGGTCGACGACGACGGCGCCGTACGGCGCGGACTGACTCGCCTGCTCAGGGTTTCGGGATACGACGTCGAGACATTTGCATCGGCCCGGGCGTTCATTGAGCATGGGGACTACGGTCGCGTGACCTGCCTCCTGCTCGATGTCCGGATGCCGCGACAGAGCGGGTTCGATCTGCAGCGTATGCTCGTCGACGCCGGCTACGACATCCCCATCATCTTCATCACCGGTCATGGTGACGCGTCGATGGCCCTGCAGGCGATGACCGCCGGAGCCGTGGACTTCATCGCCAAGCCCTTCGACCATGAGATCCTCCTCGATGCGGTGCGCCGCGCGGTCCTCAGGCGGCGCCAGCTCCCGCTCCCGAGGATCGACGGCGTCGATCCCTCGCGCTCCTGAGACCAAGGTCCGATAGTCCGATCCGCCCCACGGCTGCTTACATCGGGACCGCGGGTGAAGCAGCGTGCCCGCCACCGGAGGAGCGGCGTGATGAGCGGCGAGCGATGAGCGACTTCTGGCTGCGGTCCCTCCTTGCGGTCGTGCTCGGCGCGTGGTTGTTCGTCGCCGGCTGTGATCGCGCGAGAGGTGCCAAGGCGGCGACCCCACCGGTCGCGCCGGCCGTCGTGGTCTCGCAGGTGGTGCAGCGGGATGCGCCGATCCTGCG
>QHSB01000237.1 GCA_003220335.1 Candidatus Rokuibacteriota bacterium | reverse complement strand
TCTCCTCCAGCGGGTACTTGTGCGAGACGACCTTGCGCCACGGGTACTTCGTCAGCGTGCGCAGCATGAGGTCGAGCGCTCCGCGCAGGTGCTCGGCCTCGTAGTGGGCGAGGCCGATGATGCGGCGGTTGCCGAAGATGATCCACGACGGATCGAACTCGGCCTTCCAGCCCACGTTGATGTTGCCGATCTCGAGGTACGTCCCTTCGGGCGCCGTCATGCGCAGTCCCTCGTCGACGACGCCGGGGTGGCCGACCAGCTCGAGCACGACGTCGCCGCCCCAGTCGTCGGTCAGCTCCCTCACGCGCTTCACGCGCGCCTCCGGCGTCGTGAACTCGCGCAGGTCGACGAAGCTGTCGGCGCCGAACTGCCGGGCCAGCTCCAGCCGTTCGTCGATGCCGTCGATCACGATCACGCGGCCGGCGCCCATCTCGCGCGCGACCGCGCACGCGTAGACACCGAGCCCGCCCGCGCCCTGCACCACCACCGTCTGGCCCGCCTTGAGGCCGGCGACGTCGAGCCCGGCGTAGACCTGCGTGAAGGCGCAGTTCACGCCCGCCGCCATCTCGTCGGTGATCTCGGGCGGCAACTTGAACATCGCGTGGTTCGGGCGGAGATAGAAGTACTGGCCGAAGCCGCCCTGGAAGTGCGGCCACTGCTCGCACGAGACGAGCCAGTTCGCCTGCCGCACCGGGCAGGACTTGAAATGCCGCGCGAGACACGCTTTGCAGTGGCCGCACGGGAAGAAATAGCGATAGGCGACGCGATCGCCGAGCGACAGCGGGTGTCCGGCGGCGTCCGTCGTCACGCCGTCGCCGAGCTTGGCGATCGTGCCGACATGCTCGTGGCCGGTGTTGAGCGGCAGCGGCCGGCCCATGCGCGCGTAGTCCTGCTCGCCGCGCCAGTAGTGCAGGTCGGAGCCGCACACGTTCGCGAGCGCGATCTTGATGAGCGCGGCCCCGGGCTCCGGCTCGGGCACCGGGTATTCGCGGATCTCGAAGGGCTTGCCCGTCCCGTGAAACACCGCCATGCGTGCCGTCTCGGCCATGGAGGACCTCCTCTGTGGCCGGTATCCTACCGCAACGCCGGGACGCGTCTAGCCGGTCTCGATCTCGTCGATATCCTTCATGAGCGCGCGAATCTGGAGCGCTTGCGTGATGTCGTAGGCGAGATCGAGGTGTTTGCGCGCCGCCTGCAGCCGCTCGACGGTGACGAGACGTTTTTCGACGAGCACCATCGTGAGAGCATGGACCTGGGTGGCGAGTTGCTCGATGACGTCGGCGTGACGGCGACAGATGCGCGCGACGACCTCGGTGATGAATTGCTCCTGTTCCGGCGTGAACTCACTCATGCTCGTCAGCAGATCTGCGAAGGCCATGCCACCGAGGCGGCGGTCGGACCGACGGTAGGCTGAACCATGGCGATGCTCTTTCCCGAAGTAGGCGACCTTCCTGAGGGATTCGTCTATCGGGAGGATGTTCTGTCCTCGGACGAGGAGGCCCGGTTGGTGGAGGGCCTGCGGACGCTGGCCTTCGGCGAGGTGCGCATGCGTGGCCAGGTGGCGCGCCGGCGCACGATACACTTCGGCTGGACGTACGGCTACGAGACGTGGCGCGTGGAGCCCGGCCCGCCGATCCCGGAGTTCCTCGTCGGATTGCGGGCTCTGCCCGCCCGCGTGGCCGGCGTGGAGGGGGACGCGCTGGCGGAAGTACTCGTCACGCACTATCCGCCGGGTGCGGGCATCGGGTGGCACCGCGATGCGCCCGCCTTCGGCGTCGTCGTCGGCGTCTCGCTACTCGGCGCCTGCCGTCTGCGCTTCCAGCAGGGCCGCGGGGCGGCCCGGAAGACGCGCGCGCTGACGCTGGCGCCGCGCTCGGCGTACGTACTGGACGGCGCCGCACGCTGGCAGTGGCAGCACGCGATCCCCCCGGGGCGCGAGGAGCGCTATTCGGTCACGTTCCGGACGCTCCGGGCGCGTGGCGGCGGCGCGTGATTTAGGCACGCGCGCGCCCCGCGACGTTCGTACACTGACGTGCGAGGGTCCGCCGAGGGCCCCAAGGAGGAATCGTGGCGACAGGTCGAAAACCCAGACGTTCGGGCGGGCGCGCCCCCCGCGGGCGCGCTCGCCCGCAGGCGGAGCCGGAGGCACCGCCGGCGGTCGTCGAAGCGACGCCGATCTCGCAAGTCGAAGACGTCATCGAGCAGCCGCTCGAGGCGCTACCGCTCACCACGCCGGAGCCCGCGCTGGCCTCGCGCGTGCCGCCGCCCGAGCCGGCACGGCCGCTGCCGGCCGGCCGGCGGGCCATCTTCTTCGACGTGGAGAACACGAGCCGCGCCGAGCACATCGCGCGCGTGCTGGCGCACCTCGCGGTGGACCGCGCCGGCCGGCGTACCGACTTCTTCGCGGTCGGCAACTGGCGCGTGATCGGTCACGACACGGCGCGGCTGCTGGCGCGCCACGGCGCCGGGCTCGTGCACAGCGCGCCGTCGGTCGGCGTGCGCGACTGGAGCGATCTCCGGATCGCGGTGGCCTCCGGCGTGTGGCTGGCCGGGGCGCGGCCGGGCGACGTGATCGAGATCGTGTCCGACGACCGCGCGTTCGACGCGGTCGGCGACGTGGCGGCGAGCCTCGGCGTGACGTTTCGCCGGCTGTCGTACCGCGCGCTGCTCGGCATGCCGACCCAGGAGCCGGTCGAGGCGGCGCGCGTCGAGCGCGAGTATGGGCACGGCGAGCGTGGCGAGCGTGGCGATCGCGGCGGGCGGCGTCGGCGGCGCGGCGGCCGCGGACGCGGCCGCGGCGAGCACGGGGCGCCGCGCCCGGTGCACCAAGCGCCGGTGGACCGTGCGCCGCGCGTGGAGCCCGTCTCGGCGGAGGAGCCGCACACCGCGCCTCACGATGAGATCGTCAACGTCGTGCAGGACCTCGCGCGTGCGCGGGGGACGGTGACGCTCGACTCCCTGGCGAACGCGCTCAAGTCGCGCGGCTTCAGCCGGCCGCCCGGCTCGCCGCGCCTGATCACACGGCTGCGCCGCATCAAGGAGCTGGACGTCAACCGCGCGGGCGTGATCACGCTGGTGGGCGATGCCGCGGCGGCCGAGCCGGCCGAGCGTGAGGAGCCGGTCGGCCGCGAGGAGCCGGTCGGCCGCGAGGAGCCGGTCCGCCGCGAGGAGCCGGTCGGCCGCGAGGCGGAGCCGGTTGCGGTCGCACCCAGCGCCGAGAGCGCGGAAGCCGCGGAGCCGGTGGAGTCGCGAGGGGATTCGGTGGAGGAGCCGGTCGAGGCCGCGACCGAAAGCGAGTCGCCGGACCCGGGCAATCGCGAGGGCGCGCACATGCAGACCGCCGGCGGCGGCGATGGCGGCGGGCGGCGGCGGCGCTCGCGCCGCGGTGGCCGGCGTCGGCGCGGTCGTGGCGGCGATGGCCGCGAAGGCGGTGGCGGGCGCGAAGGCGGCGGTGGCCGTGACAGCGGCGGCGGTGGTGGCGGTGTGCCGCCGCGCAGCCGCGACACGAGTCCGCGCGGCACCGGGGCGGACCGCGCGCGCGACGTGGCCTCGCGCTATGCGCCCCGCGACGTCGCGCCCTCCTGGATCAGCGGCCAGCCACTGGCGTAGCGCTATCGAGAATGGGGGGCCTCGAAGGGCCCCCCAAACCCCCGAATGTTCGGAGCGCCCCGGCGAAGCCGGGGCGGTCCTCTATCCTGCGAGGATCCCGAAACCCGTGAAGACCCTCGATGGATTCAGCCCATCACGCGCCGCCGCTCGCGGACGGCGTTCGCTAGCTCGGCCAGCACGCCGGCCGTCGTGTCCCAGCCCATGCACGCGTCGGTGATCGACTGCCCGTAGCGCAGCGTGCCACCGGCGGTCAGATCTTGACGGCCCTCCACGAGGAAGCTCTCCATCATCACGCCGACGATCGCCGTCTCACCGCCCGCGACCTGGCCCGCGATGTCGTGGCCGACCGCCGCCTGCCGGCGGTGATCCTTGCTGCTGTTGCCGTGGCTGCAGTCGATCATCAGCCGCGCGGGCAGGCCGGCGTCGCTGAGCGCCGAGGCGGCCTTGCGGACGTTGGCCGCGTCGTAGTTCGGGCCGCTCTGTCCACCGCGCAGGATGACGTGGCAGTCGGGATTGCCGCGCGTGGCGACGATCGCGCAGAGCCCCTGCTCGGTGACGCCGAGGAACCGGTGCGGGTGCGCGCCCGCGCGGACGGCGTCGATGGCGATCTGCACGTCACCGTCGGTGCCGTTCTTGAAGCCGATGGGCATCGAGAGGCCCGAGGCGAGCTCGCGATGGACCTGACTTTCGGTCGTGCGCGCGCCGATCGCGCCCCACGAAACGGTGTCCGCGGTGTACTGCGGCGAGATCGGATCGAGGAACTCGCAGCCCGCGGGCAGGCCGAGGTCGGCGAGGTCGACGAGCAGCCGCCGCGCCAGACGCAGCCCTTCGTTGATGGCGAACGACCCGTCGAGCCGCGGATCGTTGATGAGTCCCTTCCAGCCCACCGTGGTGCGCGGCTTCTCGAAGTACACGCGCATCACGATGCAGAGGTCGGCGGCGTGCTCGTCGGCGGCGCGCTTGAGCCGCCGCGCGTAGTCGATGGCGGCCACGGGGTCGTGGATCGAGCACGGCCCGACCACGATGACCAACCGATCGTCCCGGGCCTCGAGCACGCGGGCGACGGCCTCGCGGCCGCGGCTCACCGTCTCCGAGCCGCGCTCGGAGAGCGGCAGCTCCTCGAGCAGGATGGCCGGCGGCAGCAGCGGCCGGAAGCTGTCGATTCTGAGATCTCGGGTTCTCTGGGGCATGGAGCGACATGATAGCCTACGCTCGCCCGGCGATGCCACGCATCGGTGTGATCTCCGATACCCACGGTCTCGTGCGCCCCGAGGCGCTCCGCGCGCTGGCGGGCGCCGACCTGATCGTTCACGCCGGTGACGTCGGCGCCCCCGAGGTGCTGGACGCCCTCCGCGCGGTGGCTCCGGTGGTCGCCGTGCGCGGCAACAACGATCGTGGGCGGTGGGCGACGGCGCTGGCGGAGACGGAAGTCGTCGAGCGCGGGGGCCGCGCGATCTACGTGCTCCACGATCTGCACGAGCTGGACCTCGATCCCCGCGCCGCCGGCTTCGACGCCGTCATCACCGGCCACTCCCACCAGCCGCGGATCGAGCGCCGCGACGGTGTGCTCTATCTCAATCCGGGCAGCGCGGGGCCGCGGCGCTTCCGGCTGCCGGTGTCGGTGGCGCGCCTGAACGTGAGCGCGCGCGTGCTCGGCGCGAAGATCCTCACGCTCGATGTCTGATCTCGCGGCGCCCCTCGACCGCTACCGCGACGTCGTGCGGCCGGAGTGGATCGACCACAACCAGCATATGAACATGGGCTACTACCTCGTCGTCTTCGACTACGCGACCGACGAGTTCTTCGCCTGGGTGGGGCTCGACGCCGCGCACCGTGCCGCGCGCGCGATCACGACGTTCTGCCTGGAGGCGCACGTGACCTACCATCGCGAGGTCCGGGCCGGCGATCCGCTGCGCTTCACGACGCGGCTGCTCGCCCACGACGACAAGCGCATCCACTATTTCCACGCGATGTACCACGCGGACGAGGGCTGGCTGGCGGCGACCAACGAGCTGATGTCGCTGCACGTGAGCCACGCCACCCGCCGCGCGGCGCCGATGGCGCCCGAGGTCCTGTCGCGTCTCGCCGCGATCCAGCGCGCCCACGACACGCTGCCGCCGCCGCCGCAGGCCGGCCGCGCGATCGGCCTGGCCAACCGCCGGAGCTAGGGCTCGTCGTTGCGCAGTTGCAGGCTACCTGCTTACGGCCTTCAGCTCTTTTGCGCTTCTGGGGATCTGATCATCCGCGCGTTCAAGAAAGTTGTCGAGGGCGAGGGCCTCGATTCCTATCGCACCTTCTGGGAGGTGGAGTTCAACTATATCGGGGTCTTAGTACTCTTCGGTTGCATCCCCGTCGCGCTTGTCGTCGGCGCATTGTGGCGGCTGCGCGAATATCTGCAATGGCGCGATCTCGAGAGAAAGTATCGTGGGGGAAAGAGGGACAGCTAACCTCCGGCTGGACCCGACGGGCCAGGCGTCCGCGGGTTCGGCCGGCACGTTAGACGGACATGGGACAGGTCTCCGTGCTCGAAGACATGGGGTTTGCCGAGATTCCCGGCGTTCTCACTGGCAGTCGAAGCCACCGCCGGCGGCCGGGCGGGTTCACGGAATCTGCTCGAGCTGCCCTGCTGCCGGGACCTTGCGGCAACACTCGAGACGCACGCCGAGGTCGGGCCGCTCGTTCCGCCCGGAGCCGTGGCTGTCCAATGTACGCTCTTCGACAAATCGGCGGACAGGAACTGGCTTGTCGCGCTACACCAGGATCTCAGTATTCCAGTCCAAGAGCGGGTCCCGCATCCCGAGTGCGCAGGTTGGTCCGAAAAGGACGGCGTAATTTATGTGCAACCGCCCATGGCGGTGCTGGAGTCGCTCGTCGCCGTGCGCGCGCATCTCGATGACTGCGGTCCCGAGAGTGGTCCGCTGCGCGTCGTACCCCGGTCGCATCGGCATGGTCGGCTGTCTGCGGACGCGACGACGGCTCTGCGCCAGCGACATGGGGAGGTCGAGTGCATTGCCCGTCGCGGCGGAGTCATAGTGATGCGGCCTCTCCTGCTTCATGCTTCGTCGAAAGCGCGGGCGCACTCGCGCCGTCGCGTGTTGCACTTCCTGTTCGGTCCACCGGAGCTGGCATGCGGGCTGAGGTGGCATCGTGCCGTCTAACAGGCCGTTCGGGGGGCCTGTGACCTCGGGAACCTCGCACGGCACAGATCAGAAGCTGGACCGCTGGGCAGACTGGCTTGCCCACGGGCGAGACCGCGGCGCGTCGGAAGTCCAGAAACAGCGAATGCGCCGGTCGCTCGCTCGAATTCGCAACCGTATCCTGCGTGGGGCGCGGCTCCGGCCAGGTGAGCGGGTGGTCGATCTTGGAGCGGGAACAGGCTTGCTGGCCCTGGAGGCCTGCCGACGCGTAAAGAGGTCCGGATACGTCGTAGCCGTAGACGTGTCCGTCGACGCGCTATCCGAGTGCAGGCGTCAAGCTGGACCGATGGAGAATGTCGCCGCGCTTGCGTGTGTGGTCGGCGATGCGCTGCACATTCCATTGGCCAACGAGAGCGTCGATGTCGTGATGACTCGCTCGGTCCTGATTTACCTGGCCGATAAGCAGGCGGGTGTTCGCGAGCTCTACCGCGTATTGAAACCCAAAGGTAGAGCGTCCATCTTTGAGCCCATCAATGAGGTGTCGGAGCGGGCGCGGAATCGGGCGATCGCCGACGGGTTCTATAATCAACTGCAACCGGAGTGGGGTGAAATCCGCAAGTATTATGACGCCCACGCCGAGGACTGGTGGGGATCCCTCGTAGGGTGGGACGAGCGAGAGCTGCTGAGATGGTTTGAAGCAGCCGGCTTCTCCAGGGTCGAGCTGACGTACGAGCTCATGGCTGGCGTCCGGGCGCACAAGCCTACGAAGCCTGACATCGCGGCCGGCATTCGCGGCCGACCCAATCCGAACACGCCTTCGTATGAGGAAGTCGCGCGACAGGTCCTTGGCGATCGTGCTGACAGTTATCTTGAACGGTACGCGCAGTTTCTCGCCAAGCGTGGTGGACCGAGAGCAGCGTCGGCGTCCGTCTATCTCATGGCCATACGGTGAAGTGGCCATTCGCCCCCCACGCTCTGAACGCGTGCGGCCGGGCGCATAACTTCACGTTCGACCGGACCGCTGGCTCGCATGCGCTCGCCGCGGCCACTCGGCGTGAACGTTCGGCATACGGGAGAGATGTGTGGAGCATTTCAAACTGATCCCGGAGGCACATCTGCTCCTCTTCAAGGACGAGCACGTGCTCCTGCTCCGACGGGAGAACACGGGGTACGAAGATGGCAACTACGGCGTCGTCGCCGGACACATCGATGGAGGCGAGCCGGCACGCGCGGCCGTGAGTCGCGAGGCGCGGGAGGAAGCAGGCCTATTGGTCGATCCCAGAGATCTCTCGCTCTGCCATGTCATGCACCGAAGAGGGACCGACGAACGCGTGTCGTTCTTCTTCACGACCAGGCGGTGGAGGGGAGAACCCCAGAACATGGAACCAGACAAATGCAGCGATCTGTCCTGGTTCAAGTGCGACGCACTCCCGTCAAACATGATCCCGTACGTTCGGGCTGCCCTCGAAAGATCCCTCCATGGCACAACGTATTCCGAGTTCGGCTGGTAGGCCGTCGAACCACGTGCTCCAGCGGAACCGGCCGCTCGCGATGCTCGCGTCCGGCCGCTGAGCGCGGGCGTGAGCCAGCGGAACGAGCGGGCAAGGGAGATGGGCAAAAAGGTAAGACGAATATTGCTGCCGTTGATGGCCATGATTCTCGCTGGGGCAACGGTCAACGCAAGTGCTATTCCATCTGCCGTCGTCTTCGGTCTGTCCGTCCTTCATGCCGCTCCGGCCGAGCAAGACGGCGAGTTGCCGCGCCGGGGATACCTCGGCACACGTTTGGTGCCCGTGCCGGACGAGGTCCGAGAGCATGCACAACTGGAGAGCGGCGAGGGTATTCTGATCGAAGCCGTCTTCCCCGGCACGACTGCCGACACTGGTGGTATCCAAGCGGGGGATATTCTCCTGGCCCTGAACGGACGCAAGATCGGCATCATTCCCGACCTCATCAAGGCCATCGCGGGAATGACGGTCGGCCAGAAATTCGAGGTCACGCTGCTGCGCAGCGGCCGGCGGGTGACCCTGCCTCTGATTTTGAAGGAGCGTCCCCGAGATCGTGGCAAGAACTTCGGCGTGCTGTACCACCACGTCGTCAGCGGCGCGGCGCGGATTCGCACCATCGTCACACGGCCGCAAACGCCCGGCAGACACCCGGTCCTGTTGCTCCTCCAAGGATTGGGGCCAACGACGATCGACGAACCGTTGAGCGGGCCGGAGCCTTATAGCCGGATCCTGAATGAGTTCGCCGAGAGCGGCTACGTGACGGTGCGAGTGGAGAAGCCGGGGATCGGTGACAGCGAGGGCGGGCCCTTTGCCGACCTCGACTTTCAGACGGAGCTCGACGCGTACCGTCAGGCGCTGACCGAAGTGCGGAAGTACAGCTTCGTGGATGCCGACAAGGTATTCATCTTCGGGCACAGCATGGGCGGCGTGCTCGGCCCCATCATCGCCAGCGAGATCCCGATCAAGGGCATCGCAGTCTACGGCACGGTCGCCAAGACCTTGACGGAGTACTTCCTCGAGAACTGGCGCCGTCAGGCGGTTCTGGCCGGCAATGACCCGGCGCATATCGACTCAACGCTGCGCGACCTGGCCGTCGCGCTGCACTACCTGCTGATGGAGCAAAAGGCGCCGGACGAAATCCTGCGCGTCCGCCCTGACTTGCGCTCCACTCTGGCGAAACTAGCGCCGGCGGGCAGGATTGTCGGCCGCTCCGTGCGCTTCTGGTCGCAGCTCGCCACCCAGAACCTGCCGGCGTACTGGGCGAAGGGGAACGCCGACGTGCTGGCCCTCTGGGGCAGGAACGACTTCATCGCGACAGAAGCCGATCATCCGTTCATTGCCGAGATCGTCAGCAAGGCGCGGCCCGGCAAGGGCACGTACATCGCGCTCGAAGGCTCCGATCATGGCTTTCGGAGGACGACATCCATCGAGGACAGTCTCGCGCGCTGGAACTCGCCCGGCGGCGAATTCAACTCGCAGATCATCACGACGCTGAAGGAGTGGATGGAGAAGGTGAGGATGAGCCAGTAATGGCGACTCGAACGGTGCTGGTGGAGGGAATCGTGTGCAGGTTGATCGGGCTTGTGCTTCTCCTGTTGGCCGCAGCGCCCGCGGATGCGGCCGAGTTGTCGTCGTCAGCTCAAACAGAAATCGATGCGCTTCTGAACAGGCTCGGAGCGTCGAAATGTCAGTTTTACCGGAACGGAAGCTGGCATAGCGGCTCGCAGGCCCGGGACCACTTGCAAATGAAGTTCGACTACCTGGTCGAGAAGGGTCTCATCACCGACTCGGAAGAGTTCATAGAGAAAGCGGGCACGGAGAGCAGCTTGAGTGGGCAGCCGTACAAGGTGCGGTGCCCAAACCAAGAGGACCAGCCCAGCGCCGTGTGGCTTGGCAGCGAGCTGCGCAAAATCCGGCAGAAGGACAGTAAATGAGCGCAGGGCCTGAGCCTGGGCGTCGACGTTATTCTTCGGGGCCCGACTCGCGCTCGAGGATGCGGTAGAGGGTGCGGCGGTCGATGCCGAGCAGCTCGGCGGCGCGCACCTTGTTGCCGCCGGCCTCGTCGAGCACGAGCGCGACGTACCAGCGTTTGAGCTCCTCCAGCGTCATCCGGTTCGGCGGCAGCTCGGGGGCGCGTTTGGTCTCGGCGCGGACGTCCGCCGGCAGGTCTTCGGGTAGCAGCAGGGTCGAACGGGCGAGCGCCACCGCACGCTCGATGGCGTGCTCCAGCTCGCGCACGTTGCCCGGCCACGCGTAGGCGCGGAGCGCGTCCAGCGTGCCCGGCGCGAAGCCCTCCACGGGCTTGCTCGCGGCCGCGGCGTACCTGCGCGCGAAGTGCTCGGCCAGCAGGGCGACGTCGTCGCCGCGCTCGCGCAGGGGCGGGACGGCGATGGTGACGCCGTTGAGACGGTAGTAGAGATCCTCGCGGAACAGGCCGTCCTCGACGCGCTTCTTCAGATCGCGGTTGGTGGCCGCCACCAGCCGCACATCGACGGGGATCGGCTCGTTGCCGCCCACGCGCCGGAGCACGCGGTCTTGCAGCGTACGCAGCAGCTTGGCCTGGAGCGCCGGCGACACCTCCGAGACCTCGTCGAAGAAGCAGGTGCCGCCCTGCGCCGTCTCGAGCAGCCCGCGCCGCGTGGCGACCGCGCCCGTGAAGGCGCCGCGCTCGTGACCGAACAGCTCCGACTCGAACAGCGGCTCGGGGATGGCGGCGCAGTCGATGACGACGAACGGCCGGTCGGAGCGGGACCCCGCATAGTGAATCGCGCGCGCCACCAGCTCCTTGCCCGTGCCCGTCTCGCCCTGGATCAGCACCGTCGTGTCGAGGCCCGCCACGCGGGCCACCAGCTTGTAGATGGCGACGATCTCCGGCGAGTGGCCGACGAGGCGGTCGGGGTCGAAGCGCTCGCGCAGCTCGCGGCGGTAGCGCTGGTTGTCGCGCGCCAGCCGCTGGACCTCGAGGATGCGGCGCACGGCCCGCTTGATCTCGTCGAGGCGGAAGGGTTTGCTGAGATAGTCGTAGGCGCCGCGGCGGATCGCCTCGATCGTCGTGTCCATCGCCGCGAACGCCGTGAGGATCAGCACGGCCGGCGCCGAGTCGAGAGTGACCAGCCGCGCGAGCACCGCGAGCCCGTCGGGCTCCGGCATGCGCAGATCCACCAGCGCCACGTCGAAGACCTCGCGCTCGGCGAGCGCGATCGCCTCGCCGCCGCCGCTGGCCGCACGCACGCGATAGCCCTCGCGCTCGAGCACCTCCACCAGCAGGTCGCGCGCGACCGCGTCGTCGTCGGCCACCAGCACGGCGGGGCGCGCGGACGTCATGAATGCGCCGCCTGGTGAACGGCCACGCGGTCCACGGGCAGCAGGACGCGGAAGGCGCTGCCGCGCCCCTCCTCGCTCGCGACGTCGATGCGCCCGCCGTGGCCGTGGACGATCTGCGCGCAGATGAAGAGTCCCAGCCCGGTGCCGCGCTCGGGATCCTTCGTCGTGACGAACGGATCGAACACGCGCTTGAGCTCCGGACCCGGGATCCCACAGCCCGTGTCGGTGACCTCGATCTCCACCTCGCTGCCGCGCGCGCGCGTCGCCACGCGGATGGCGCCGCCGGGCGGCGTGGCGTCGAGCGCGTTGGTGAGGAGATTCAGCACGACCTGCTGCAGCTCGCTGCGCTGGGCGAGCAGCCGCGGCAGGGCGGGATCGGCCTCGACGGACAGCTCGAGCCGCGCGGCCGTCAGCGCCGGACGTACCAGCTCCACGGTCTCCTGCACGAGGCCAGTGACGTCCACCGGCACCGCCGGCTGCGGCGAGCGGCGCGTGAGGTCGAGCAGGCGATCGATGATCTCGCGCAGCCGTCCGAGCTGGCTCTCGATCACGCGCAGGCGGCGCTCGATCGTCTCCGACACCGCGGCCGCGGGCAGGTCCTCGCGCAGGAGCTCGAGGTGGCCCATCACGGAGTGCAGCGGCGTGCCGACCTCGTGCGCCACCTCGGCCACGATGCGGCCCGAGAGCGCCAGCCGCTCGGCATGGCTGAGGTCGCGCTGCATGGCGAACAGTCGCTCGCGGGCGCGCGCGATCATGTCGTTGAACCGGCCCGCCATCACGCCGAACTCGTCGTTCGAGGTCACGGCCACCGGCTCCGCCTCGGCGCCGCGCATGGCGCGCACGAACCGCTCGATCGGGCGGTTGACGACACCGTGAACGGCCAGGGTCATGAGCGAGCCCATCACCAGCACCGAGACGGCGGTGAGCCAGAGGGCAAGCGTGCGACTGCGCGCCTCGCGCGCGTCGAAGCGGTTGAGCGAGAAGCGCGCGGCCACGGCACCGGCCACCGCGCCGTCGAGCTGGATCGGCGCCATCACCTCCCACGACCGGCCGCCGGCGTCGGTGAGCAGGCGCGAGATCACGACGCCGTTGCGGACGGCGGCCTCGTCGCCGGTGGTGAAGGGAAGGCGGTGAGTCGGCTCGCTCGTGGCCACCACGGCGCCCCCGCCGGGAGGCAGGCGCACGATGTCGAGCTGCAGCACGCTCGGCCGCACGGCCATGATCTGGTGGATCTTGCGGTCGATGAGGGCGTGGGACTCCAGCTCGTGATGGTCGCCGATGGTGGCGGCGATCTCGCGAGCGAAGATCACGGCGCGGTCGCGCAGGTCTTCCTCGCGCCACGTGCGCGTGAGATCGAGCTGCACGGCCGTGAACGTGAACGAGACGACCACGACGATGAGCAGGCTCAGGAGCACCAGCTTCTGACGGACACCCAGGCGCATGCTCACGTCGTGTATCACAGCCCGTCGCCGGCGGGAAGTGAGGCGGAACGCCCCACGCGATCATTTTCGCCACATGCGCGCCGGCGCGCGCCGGCCGCCGCACCCGCCAAGCGCGCGAACTTTCGAGGGTTCGGGCGGCGGCGCGTCTGGCCCCGGCCTTGCCTGTCCACGCGGCGACGAATCTCATCTCTCGAGGTCGAAAGGAGCCACATCGATGGGGCGTGTCGCACTCGTGGTCAGCGTCGCTCTCGCGCTGCTCTTCGCCGTCGTCGGGCCGTCGTCGGCGTTCCAGTGTCCGAAGCTCATCAAGCAGGTGAACGATGAGGCGGGCAACCGTCTCGACGACGCCGGCTACAACGCCCGGCAGCTGGCCGAGGAGGCCGAGGCGCTGCACAAGGCCGGCAAGCACGCGGAGTCGGAAGCGAAGGCCAAGGAGGCCATGAAGGTCCTCGGGATGTAGCCCCGGCGGCGAGGGCGTGGTATCAGGGCGTCGTGGCTGACGACCTGGAGCCTGCCCTCGCCACCGTTCGCGGCTGGATCGACGCCGCGCGGCGTATCGTCGTCCTCACCGGCGCCGGCATCTCGACCGACTCCGGCATTCCTGATTTTCGCGGCCCCCAGGGCGTGTGGACGAAGAACCCTGAGGCCGAGAAGATGGCCACGATCCAGCACTACGTCGCCGATCCCGAGGTGCGCAAGCGCGCGTGGCGCAGCCGGCTGGAGATGCCCATTCACGACCGGGAGCCCAACACCGGGCACCGCGCGCTCGTCGCCCTGGAGCGGCGCGGCATCCTCGATACGCTCATCACCCAGAACGTCGACGGCCTGCATCTCACGGCCGGCTCCTCCCCCGATCGCGTGATCGAGATCCACGGCACCACGCGCGAGGTCGTGTGCCTGGACTGCGGCGAGCGCGCGCCGATGGAGCGCGCGCTGGCGCGCGTGCGCGCGGGCGAGGCCGATCCGCCGTGCCGCACGTGCGGCGGCATCCTCAAGTCGGCGACCATCTCGTTCGGCCAGGGTCTCGTGCAGGAGGATCTGCAGCGTGCCGGCGACGCCGCGCGGCGCTGTGACCTCATGCTCGCCATCGGCACGAAGCTGTCGGTCTACCCGATCGCGGGCGTGGTGCCGGTGGCCAAGGACGCGGGCGCGCGCGTCGTCATCGTGAACGCCGAGCCGACGGAAATGGACGCGCTGGCCGACGTCGTGCTGCGCGGCTCGATCAGCGCGCTGCTGCCGCGTCTCGTGTGACCGAGGAGCGCCCCGGGTTCCCCGGGGCGTGACGAGCGTTGGGGGGTTTGGGGGGCCATCTCGGGGCCCCCCATGTCGTCTGACGCGTCCGGCCACCGCGCGCACGCGGCGCGGCGCGGCGAGCCAGATGGCAGCGATCGAGAGGGCGCAGGCGCCGATCGCGACCAGCCACGCGAGCGTGTAGGTTCCCGTGCGGTCGTAGATCACGCCGGCCACCCACGGTCCGAAGGCGGCACCGGCGTTCGCGCCGAGGTTCAGCGTGCCGAAGATGGTCCCGTAGCGCCGCCCCTGGAAGATCTCGGCGGGGATCGCGCCGAAGACCGACGCCAGACCGTAGCCGAGCAGGCCCTGCGAGGTGACCATCAGATAGAGCACGCCCGGCGACGGGTGCGCGGGGAGCAGGAGCAGCGCCACATAGCAGACGGCGAAGCCGAGACCTCCGAGCGTCCACGCCCACTCGCGCCCCACGCGGTCGGAGAGCCAGCCGAGCGCGATCTGGCCGACGATGCCCGCAAGCCCGACCACGCCCAGCGCCAGCGCGGCGCGCTCGCGATCGAAGCCGACGTCCAGCAGGTACTTGGTCTGGTGCGCCTGCACCATGTACCAGGCGGCCAGCGCGGCGAAGAAGCCGACGAAGAGCCACCAGAAGCGCGCCGTGCGCATCGCGCGGCCCAGCGTCCAGTCCACCGACGTCCACGCACGATCCACCACGTTGTCGGCGGCGACGCGGCCGGTGCCGCCGGGGACGGCATCGCCATCCGCCGCGAGGCCCATGTCTTCCGGGCGGCGGCGGGGCAGCGTCACGTTGAGCGGCAACAGCACCACGAGCAGCAGGACCACGAGCGCCCAGCACGCCGCGCGCCAGCCCGAGGCGGCGATGAGCCGGCCGAGCCACGGGAACAGCACGATGGAGCCGATGCCGACGCCGGAGAACGCGATGCCGATGGCGAGCCCGCGCCGGCGCACGAACCAGTGCGGCAGGAAGAGCGAGTGGCCGATGTAGGTCATGAAGATCGAGCCGCCGCCGACGAGCGCGCCCAGCGTGACGTGCAGGTGCCACGGCCGGCTCGTCAGCGGCGCCAGCGCGAGGCCCGCGCTCGTGATCACGATGCCGATGGGGATCACCACGCGCGGGCCATAGCGGTCCATGGCCATCCCGAGAAACGGGACATAGGCGGTGGCGACGAGGAAGCCGACGGAGAAGGCGCCCGCGGTGATCGCGCGGTCCCAGCCGAACTCCGCGAGGATCGGCGGGAAGAGCAGCGAGAAGGCCGTGCGCGTGTTGACGCCGATCCCCATCGTGACGAAGGCCACCGCGACGACGACCCAGCCGTAGAAGAACGGCAGGCGGTGCTTGTCGCTCACGCGAAGCGCCAGCCGTCGAGCGCGCGCGGAGCGGTCGGCACGAGGACGAGCGGGAGATCCTCGGGCGCGAGCACACCGAGGGCGACCAGCGGCGCCGCGGCCGGCGCATCGCCGGCGACGGCGGGCATGCCGGCCAGCCGGCTCGCGAGCTGACGCGTACGCGCCGGCAGCCACGCCGCGCCCTCCGGCGTGTGCAGGCGAAAGCGCCGCCGAGCACGGTCGAGGGCGCCGACGGTCACCGGCACCTGCGTCCACAGCCAGCGTGGATCGCGCCGAGGCCGCGGCCGGGCGCGGCCCGAGACGACGTCCCACGTGGCGCGCGGCGCGCGCGCCCGCCGCCGCGACCACGTGAGCGACAGCGCCAGCGAGCGGCCGTGGCACACGACCGCGTGCGGCGTGCGCGGCGGGAGATAGAGCAGCGA
>QHSB01000185.1 GCA_003220335.1 Candidatus Rokuibacteriota bacterium | reverse complement strand
CGGCACGCCGTGCCCCCCTCGTTCCCGCAGCATGCCCGCGGGGCGGACGCATGATTGCACAATGGCGCGTTCCACTTCGTCGATCGTCGCGCCGGGCTTGGCCTCGAAGAGCAATGCGGCCAGCCCGGCGACGTGCGGCGTGGCCATCGACGTCCCCGACATCCTCTTATAGCGGTTGCCGGGCACGGCGGAGATGATGTCCACCCCGGGCGCGACGAGGTCCGGCACGATCGGGTCGGCCGTCCGGTTGAATTCCTGGCTCGACGAGAAGTCGGCGACGGCCAGATCCTTGGTCACCGCGCCTACGGACAGCGCCTGGCTGTAGTTGCCTGGCGAGCGGCTGGTGCCGGGCCCTTCGTTTCCCGTCGCGATGACGGGCAGAACGCCACGCGCCCTCAGAATGCGGATGATCGGCACGAAATCTTCCCACCATCCCGGCAGACCGAGCGACATGCTGAGCACCTTGGCCTGGTGGCCCAGCGCCCAATCGAGCCCGGCCAGGACCCGCGCGACGACGTTGCCGCCTTCGATGACGATGGCGCTCGCCAGCTTCGCGCCCGGCGCCACACCCATGCTGAAGCCCTGCACCGCTCTGCCCGCGACCGTGGCCGCCGTGTGCGTGCCGTGCTCGCCCGTGTCGTGCGGCCTGGGCACCGGCCTGACTTCCTCGCCGAGCGCGTCGAACTCCGCGAAGGCTGCGAAGACGCCGCGGAGCGCGGGATGCTGTCCGTCGGCGCCGGTGTCGAGGTGCGCGACGACCACCCCTTTGCCGGTCAGTCCCGCCTTCCAGAGCCTCGGAACCTCGAGCGCCTCGATGCCCCAGCCGACCGTCGTCTGCGGCGTGGCCTCGGCGGCCATGCGCGGCTTGATGAGCGTGAAATGAGGCGTCCCCGTGACGGCGGCGACGTCGCCATCGGTGCGCAGCGCGTGAAGACCCTCGGGCCGCACGGTGCCCAGCATGACGCCGAGATTCGGATAGATTCGGACACGCGGCGCTGCCACCGCCCGCCGCGCCGCGCGGACGACGCCGGCCGCCGCCCCGCCCCGAGCGGCGTGGGCCGCGAGCGCACTACGAATCGCGGAGTCGGTGCTGCGCTCGGACGTCACGAAGTGCTTCTGCAGCCGCGCGACCGGACTGCGGCCCGCGCGGGCGGCCGCCGCGGTCGGCACCACGGGCCGCTTCATGACGACGATGACCTGGGCGACGCCGGACGCATTGAACTGCTGGACGATCTGGGGCGACTCCGCGGGCGCGAGCGGGATGGTCGGTGGCACGATTGTTGCCCTACTGTCTCCGCGACACGCTCGCGAAGTCAAGCCCGGGAGTGGCGTGTGGTCGCGACCGGCTTGGGGGCGAGCCGAGGCGGAGTGGTTACGAGCGAGAGGCGAGCGCCACCGCGACCACGCGTTCCCCGGCCGCCAGCCGCGCTTCGGGCGTCGACGCCGTCGCGCGCGCGGCCTGACGCGCGCGGCCGACGCGCTCCACCAGCGCCGCGTACTCCGCGCCGACCACCGGCTCCAGCCGGCGGCGAATCTCGCGGGCGAGCGCGGGCGCGCGGCCGCCGGTGGAGACGGCGATCTGCAATTCACCGCGCCGCAGCACGGAGCCGTAGATGAAGTCGCAGCGCGCCGGGCGGTCCACCGCGTTGACGAGGGCGCCGTGGCGACGCGCGGCCTCGGCGACGGCGTCGTCCACCTCCGCCACGCCGGTGGCCGACACGACCAGGACGCAGCCGCGCGCATCCACCTTGCGAAACGCGCGGGCGCGATGCTCGACGCGGCCGGCGGCCACGAGGCGAGCGAGCGCCGGGACCAGGGCCGTGCTCACGACGGTGACGCGCGCGCCGCACTGGAGCAGGCCGTGCACCTTGCGGTCCGCGACGGCGCCACCGCCGACGACGAGACAGCGGCGGCCGCGCAGGTCGAGGAACGCGGGAAAGTAATCGGGCATGGCTCAGGCCTTCGCTCTCGTCAGGCGGCGCACGGCGAGCGGCACCGAGGCGGTGTCCACCGTCGGCCCGACGAGCAGCAGCGCCGGCGCGGCGACGCCCGCCTCGCGGCAACGCTCGGCGATGTCGGCGAGCCGGCCCGCGACCACGCGCTCGTCGAGCGTCCCGGCGCGCTCGACCACCAGCGCCCGTTCGCGCTCGTCCCGCCCCATGGCCGTGAGCGCCGTCGTGATCGACTCGAGCCCCTGCACCGGCATGTAGAAGACCAGCGTCGCCTCCGCGCGCGCCAGCAATTCCCAGTCGAGGGCGGCCACGCCGCGGCCGGCGTGGTCGCTGCCCGTGGCGAGCACCAGCATCGAGGCGTGACCGCGCGCGGTGAGCGAGATCCCGGCGCGGGCCGCGGCCGCGGTGGCGGCGGTGACGCCGGGCACGACCTCGAAGTCGACCCCGGCTGCACGCACGGCGTCGATCTCCTCCGCGAGTCGGCCGAAGACGGTGGGATCGCCGCCCTTGAGCCGCACCACGCGCCCGCGACGGCGCGCGCGATCGACGAGCAGCCAGTTGATCTGGGACTGGCCCAGGCAGTGGCGGCCGGGCGCCTTGCCGGCGTCGATGATCTCGGCGTCCGCCGGCGCCTCCGCCAGCAGCGAGTCGGGGATGAGGCGATCGTGGATCACGACCTCGGCCTCGCGCAGGCGGCGCAGCGCTTTCAGCGTGACGAGCTCGGGATCGCCGGGACCGGCACCGACGAACGACACGAACGGACGTCCATTCATGACTCGACCTCCGGCGTGCGCCCGGCGGCCGCCGGGCGCTCCGCGCGCGGAAAGAAGCGCACGAGCCGTTCGAGCACCTCGGGCAGCTCGTCGCATGGCAGGTCTTCGAGGATGCGCACGCCCGGGCGAGGGTCGGCGCCGCCGCGGCCGCCGACGAAGACGTGCACGCCGTCCACGATCTTGCCGTTCACCTTCACCTTGCAGCCCTGCAGCCCGATGTCCGCGGTGTGGTGATTGGCGCACGAGGCCGGACAGCCCGACCAGCGCACGGCGAGCGGCCGCGTCGTGCCGAACCGCGCCTCGAGCTCCTTCGCCAGCGCCACGGCGCGCGTCTTGGTGTCGATGAGGGCGAGGTTGCAGAAGTCGGTGCCCGTGCAGGCGACCAGGCCGCGCGCGATCTCCGAGGGGTTGTACGGCAGCGCCTTCAGCAGCGGCTCCTGGGTGAGCTGACCGAGCCTGGCGTCGGGCACGTGCGGCAGCAGGACGTTCTGCAGCGGCGTGAAGCGCAGCTCGCCGCGGCCGTAGCGCTCCGCCAGCCGCGCCAGCTCCAGCAGTTGCTCGCCCGTGAGCCGGCCGACGGGCGTCTTGAGGCCGACGTAGTTGAGCCCCGGCTGCCGCTGCCGGAAGATGCCGACGTGATCGGTAGCCGTGGCCACCCGCGCGTCGCGGCCCGCCGGCGGCAGCGGGCGCTTGAGCCGGGCGACGAGCTCCTCGCGCATCCACGCCGCGCCGCGCTCCCCGAGCAGGAAGGCCAGCCGCGCCCGGCTCCGCGCCTCGCGCGGCCCGTGGTCGCGGAAGATCAGCGCGATCGTCGCGCAGACCTCGGCGGCGTCCTCCGGGCGCACGAAGGCGTCGAGCGACGCGGCGAGCGTCGGCCCGCCCGAGCCCTGCTTGCCGCCGACGGCGAGGTTGAAGCCGGCGACGTCGCCCGCGAGGGCCGGCGTCATCGAGATGTCCTGCGTCTCGCCCCCCGTGCAGTGCTCGAGGCATCCCGTGATCGTCACGTTGAACTTGCGCGGCAGGTTCGTGAACTCGCGGTTGCCGAGAAAGAGCGACTGGAAGGCGGCCGCGATGCCGGAGGTGTCGAGCAGCTCACGCGGCGTCAGCCCCGTGGCCGGGCAGCCCACGATTCCACGGACGTTGTCCATGCCCGTCTGCAGCGTGGAGAGTCCCGCCGCCTCCAGCCGCGCGACGATCGCCGGCACGCGCTCGAGCGTCACCCAGCGCAGCTGGATCTGCTGGCGCGTGGTGACGTCGGCGATCGGCCGGCCGGACGCGCGGCCCGCCTCGAGCGTGATCTCGCCGAGCAGGCGCGCCTGCGCCGCGGTCACGATGCCGTTCGGCATGCGGACGCGCATCATGAAGTGGCCCGGCGTGGGCCGGCGGTGGAACACGCCCACCCACTTGAGCCGCTCCTTGTCGTCGTCACCGAGCGTCTTCCAGCCCTCGCGCGCGAACCGCACGAGATCCTCCTGCACGTCGAGACCGTCGCGCTCGGCCTTCATCGCCTCGATGCGGTTCATGACGCCACCCGCCGCAGCCGTACCGCGCATGCCTTGAGCTCCGGCTGGCGCGAGAGTGGGTCGCGCGCGGAGAGCGTGAGGTTGTTGGCGCTCTTGTAGAAACCCAGGCGCCGCCCCCAGTGAAACGGCGCGAAGCAGACGCCCTCGCGGATGGCCGAGGTCACGCGGCACTGCGCGATCAGCTTGCCGCGCCGCGAGGCGATCTCGACGAAGTCGCCGTCCTGGATCCCCGCGCGCAGCGCATCGGCCACGTTGATCTCGACCACCGGCTCCGGCGTGCGCGCGCGCAGCGCGGGCGCCTGCCCGGTGCGCGTCAGCGTGTGCCAATGGTCGCGCACGCGGCCGGTGGTCAGGATCAGGGGAAACGCGTGATCGGGCGGCTCGGCAGGCTCGCCGTGGGCGACGGCGAGGAAGCGCGCGCGGCCGTCGGCCGCGGGGAACGCGCCGTCGACGTAGAGCCGCGCGGTGCCGGGATGCTCGGGCGTGGGCACGGGCCACTGCAGCGACCCGGCGCGTAGCCGCGAATGGCTCAGTCCCGAGTAGTCACAGGGTCGGCCGGCGGTGAGCGCCGCGAACTCGCCGAAGATCTCCGCGGCGCTCTCGTAGGCGAACGACGCCTTGAAGCCCATCGCGGCCGCGACGCGCGTGATGATCTCGGCGTCGGGCAGCGCCTCGCCCGGGGGCGGCACGAGCCGCGGCAGATACGTCAGCCGCCGCTCGGAATTCGTCATCACGCCGTCCTTCTCGGGCCACTGCGCGGCCGGCAGCAGGACGTCGGCGAAGCGCGTCGTCTCCGTCGGATGATAGGCGTCCTGGACGATCACGAGGTCCGCCTGGCGGAGCGCGCGTTCGACCAGGTCGGTGTCGGGCATCGACGCCGCCGGGTTCGTGCCGAGGATCCAGACCGCGCGCACCTCGCCCGTGGTCAGGCCCTCGAAGATCTCGAGCGCCGCGCGCCCCGGCCGCGGCTGGATCGTCCCCGGCTCGACGCCCCAGTGCGCCTCGACGGCCGCGCGCGCGTCCCGATCGCCGACCGCGCGATAGCCCGGCAGCAGATGCGCGAGCCCCCCCGTCTCGCGGCCGCCCATGGCGTTCGGCTGGCCCGTCAGCGAGAAGGGGCCGGCGCCCGGGCGCCCGATCTGGCCCGTCGCCAGGTGCAGGTTGAGGATCGCCGCCGTCTTGT
>QHSB01000184.1 GCA_003220335.1 Candidatus Rokuibacteriota bacterium | reverse complement strand
CGGCACCCCGAACGGTGGACAGGCGGTGCGCGATCACCAGCGTCGTGCGGTCCTGCTTGAGCCGATCGAGGGCGGCGCGCACGGTCGCCTCGCTGACGGCGTCGAGATGTGACGTCGCCTCGTCGAGGATCAGCACCGGCGCGTCCTTCAGGAACGCGCGCGCGATCGCCACGCGCTGGCGCTGCCCGCCCGAGAGCTGCGTGCCGCGCTCGCCGACGACGGTGTCGAGCCCGTCCGGCAGTGAGGCGACGAAGTCGGCGAGCGCCGCGCGCTCGATCGCCGTCTCCACCTCCGCCCCGCTGGCGCCCGGCCGCGCGAGCCGCACGTTGTTCCGCATCGTGTCGTTGAAGAGATAGGTGTCCTGCGCGACCAGCGCCACCCGCCGGCGCAGGTCGTCGAGACGATAGGCGCGCAGGTCGTGGCCGTCGAGGCGTGCCGCACCCTTGTCGGGATCCCAGAAGCGCAGGAAGAGGTGCGCGATCGTCGTCTTGCCCGCGCCCGAGGGCCCGACCAGCGCCACCGTGCTGCCGGCCGGGACGACGAGGCGCACGTCGGCCAGCGCGGGCCGTGAGCGTCCCGAATACGTGAACGTCACGCCGTCCATCTCCAGCGCGGCCGCGCCGGGCCGCCCGACGGCGACGCCGGACCCGTCCTGCACCGCCACCGGCGCCGTCTCGATCGCGTGGAAGCGGCGGGTGGCGCCGAGCGTGTCGGCGAGCTGGCGGCCGACCTGCGCGATCTCCCAGACCGGGACGAACGCCGACATCGCGAGCAGCGTCATGACGGGCAGGATCGCGGGATCGAGGCGCCCGTGCATGACGAGCAGGCCGCCGGCCGCCAGCACCGCGAGGCCGCCGAGCCCGGTGACGATCTCGTGCAGCGCCGTCTGTAACGTCAGGTCGCGCAGGAACGGCATGCGGGCGTACAGGTAGTCGCGCGCCTTCGCCGCGAACTCCTCGCCCCGCGCCCGCACGTGCTGGAACGCGATGATCTCGGTCAGGCCCTGGATCGAGTCGACGGCGTGGGCGTTGAGGTCGCCGGAGATGGCGCGCGCGCGGGCGCCGAGCCGGTCGATGCGCGCGCGGCCGAGGACGGGGCTGACGGCCGCGTAGACGAGGAACGGCAGTACGGCGAGGGCCATCGGCCAGCCGACGGCGGCGAGCGTGCCCAGCACCGCCAGCGGCACCAGCACCGCCACGAAGGCCGGCGTGATGGTGTGGGCGAAGAAGTACTCGATGAGCTCGACGTCGTGGGTGGCCACGCTCACGAGATCCCCGCTGCGGTGCTGCACGAGATACGCCGGCGCGAGCGCGTCGAGCTTGCGGAACAGCGCCAGTCGCAGATCGGCGAGCAGGCGATAGGCCATGTCGTGCGCCAGCCACGACTCGAGCCAGTGCAGCGCGCCCGAGAGCGGTGCGACGACGGCGAGCGTCGCGAGCAGGCCCGCCACGGGCGCGCCGCGGCTCACCGCGCGCACGGTCAGGGCGCTGAGCACGCCGACGCCGATGAGGGCGACCACCCGCGCGATGCCGAGCCCGAACGTGGCGAGCAACCGCAGCCGGTAGTGCCGCACCATCGCCAGCAAGATCGGGATCGCGCGCAGCCAGCCGAGCTCGGCAATCGGCTCGGGGACGAGCGGCAGCGCCGCGCCGTCCTCGGCGGCCGCCGGCGCGGCCTCCGCCGGGCGCAGCGTCGCGTCGTCGGGTGGGGCGGCGCCGTCCTCGGCCTGCGCGGCCATGAGACGCGCGTAGGCGCCTTGCCGCGCCATCAGCTCGCGGTGCGTCCCCGTCTCGACGAGGCGGCCGGCGTCCAGCACCAGGATGCGGTCGGCGCTCAGGACGCTCGAGAGCCGATGCGCGAAGACCAGCGTCGTGCGGCCCTCCATCAGCCGATCGAGCGCCTGCTGGATGACCGCCTCGTTCTCGGCGTCGACCGCGGAGAGCGCCTCGTCGAGGATCAGGATGGGGGCGTCGCGCAGCAGCGCGCGGGCGATGGCGATGCGCTGGCGCTGGCCACCGGACAACCGGATGCCGCGCTCGCCCACCACCGTCTGATAGCCCTGCGGCAGGCGCGCGATGAACTCGTCGGCGTTGGCGCTGCGGGCGGCCGCGCGCAGATCGTCTAGCGTCGCCCCGGGCTTGCCGAGGCGGAGGTTGTCCTCGACGGTGCCGTGGAAGAGGTACGTGTCCTGCTGCACGATGGCGATCTGCGCGCGAAGGTCCTCGAGGCTCAGCGCGCTCACGTCGCGGCCGCCGATGCGGATGCGCCCGCGCTGGGGATCGTAGAAGCGCAGGAGCAGTCGCGCGACCGTGGACTTGCCGGAGCCGCTCGGCCCCACGAATCCGATTCGCTCGCCCGGCGCCACCGCGAAGCTCAGGCGCTCGTGGGCGGCGCCGCGGCCGCCGGGATACGCGAACGTCACCTCCTCGAAGGTGACACTCGGCGTGAGCGCCGGGACGCGCGCGCCCGCCTCGCCCTGCTCCCGCACCTCGGGCGTGGCGCGCAGGATCGCGAGAATGCCCTGCGCGGCCGAGGTGCCGAGCATGCCTTGGTGCAGCACGACGCGCAACTCGCGCAGGGGCCGGAAGACCTCGACGCCGAGCATGAGGACGACGAGCAGGCTCGGCAGCCCCATCGCACCCGTCTCGACGCGATACACGCCGAGCGCCAGCGCGGCCACCGCGCC
Organism: Candidatus Rokuibacteriota bacterium; assembly: GCA_003220335.1. GTDB lineage: Bacteria > Methylomirabilota > Methylomirabilia > Rokubacteriales > CSP1-6 > AR12. Next base: position 11,000 of record QHSB01000184.1, on the reverse strand, counting down.
GATGGCGATCCCCGCGTCGGCGATGCCACGCGTCATCACGTTGGAGCCGAGCACCCCCATGGTGCTCTCCCCTGCAGCGTATCGAGGAACTCGGCGCCATACGCCGCGTACGCCTGCTGCCGGGCGAGGCTGTGCCGGCTCTCCCGGCGATGCCAGAGCGCCGGGGCGCCCAGCGTCACCAGCGCAGCGGCCAGCGTGACCAGCGCCACCGGCAGGTCGATGAACGCGACGAAGGCGAAGATCAGCACGGGCGTGAGACACGCCACGACGAGCTGCGGCAGGTACTGGCCGAAGTAGACCTCGAGCTGCTGGATGCCCTCGACCATCGAGAGCACCACGTCGCCCGTCCGCGAGCGGCTGAAGTGCGCGGGGCCGAGCGCGGTGATGTGCGCGTAGAGCGTGCGCCGCAGGGTCGCCTGCACGAGGGCGGCGGTGTGGTGGGCCACCATCGTCCGGTAATACTCGAGCGCGCCGCGCACCACGGTGACGGCGGCGACCAGCCCGACGCCGAGCAGCAGCGACGGCAGCGTCGGCGCCGTCAGGATTCTGGCCAGCAGCCAGCCGAGCAGCGCGAGCCGCGCGATGCCGGCGGCGACGGCGGCGAGGCCGATCGCCACCGCCCACGCGATGCGCAGGCGCACGCCCGCGGTGAAGCGCCAGAGCTCGCGGCTCAGGTACACGCCAGCAGTCCCTTGACGGCGCCGAGCACGCTTCCCGCGGTGGGGCAGTCGCGGCCACCCCAGCAGCCGCCGGGATCGAGGAGCACGGCGCGCAGGCCGACGCGGCGGGCGCCGAGGACGTCGATGGAATAGAGGTCGCCGACGTAGGCGGCCTCGGCGGCGACGACGCCGGCCCGCGCCAGCGCGCGCTCGAAGATCGCGGGCTGCGGCTTCTCCACGCCCTCTTCGCTGGAGTCGAGCGCGAAGTCGACGAGCGGCAGCAGCCCGAGTCGCGTGAGGATCCGCTTGATCGATCCGTTGGAGTTCGAGATCACGCCGGTGCGCAGGCCGGACTCCCGCGCCAGCCGCAGCGCGGGCGCGGCGTCCGGCTCCGGCGCCGTCCAGAGGCCGAGCGGCTGGTTGTGGCCGCGGCGCCACTCGTCCATGGCGTCGACGAGCGCCGGGTCGGTCACCCCGACGCCCTCGAGCACGTACGCCAGGTAGCGGTTGTGGGTCGCGCGCGCCTCGGTGGACGCCACCTCACCCGTCGCGAACACGTCGGCGTCCAGCCGCACGCGCGCCTTCCACTCCGCGCGCATGAGGTCCTCGGGCGTGGTGCGCACCCCGCGCGCGGCCAGCGCGTCGGCGATGGCCGCGTAGTCGAAGCACGCGCCATACGACCCGGTACGTCCCCGGCCCCAGCGCCGGCATCGACACGCGCAGCAGCGTGCGGTTCGACGGGTCCAGCCCGCCGTCGCCGAGATCCATCCGCTTGCCCGACGCGTCGAGCACCTCGACCCGGCTGTAGGCCGGCTCGAGCGCGCCCGTGAACCAGAGCTTCACCTGCGGAGGCGGCGCCTTCACGCTGACGCCGGCACGCGGCTCCGTGCGGTCGAGAATTCCGTGGGCGACGGCGACGGCCGGCACCCAGGCCATGAGGATCAGCAGCGCGAGGACGCGACGCATGGCGACACTGTAACAGCGATCAGAACCGCCAGGCGACACCGCCCAGCACCATCCGTGGGGTGCCGGGGGTGAAGTGGACATCGCCCACGCCCGCGGCGGGCTCGCCCGGCAGGCGGGAGGTGAAGAAGAACTGCGCCTCCCGCCACTCCGCGTTGGTCAGGTTCTCGAGACTCACGAAGGCCTCGAACGCGCGGTAGCGATAGCGCGCCGTGACGTCGAACAGCGTGTAGCCGCGCGCCGTCTGCTGGCGATCCTCGCTGGCGAAGCGGTCGGCCAGGTGGCGCATCTCGAACGAGGCCGACAGTCCCCACGGCAGCCGCGCCGTCAGGTCGGCGCGCGCGGTGAGCCGCGGCGCCAGCGGCACCTCGTCGCCGTTCGTGAAGCGCGCGCGGCTCCACGTCACGTCGCCGTTGAAGAACAGCCACTCCAGCAGCCGCACCTTGCCCGCCAGCTCCCAGCCGTGGCGCCGGCTCGGCCCGCGCGCCTCGGTCGTTCCTTCGTCGCCGGCGAAGACCAGCTCGGACTCGAGATCGAGCCACCAGTAGGAGGCGGACAGCTCGACGCGCGGCACCGCCCGCGTCTTGACGCCGACTTCCCAGCCGGTCGCTCGAGCGAGTGCGGTCATGTTCCGGTCGAGGATCACCGCGCGCGCGTCGTTGCTGTGGAAGCCGGTGCCGTAGTTGGCGAAGAATTCGGTCGACGCCCAGGGGCCAAGGATCAGGTTGGCCTTCCAGCTCGGGATCGCGCGCGTGGCATTGCCGCTGAGCCGGCCGCCCGCGCCGTGCAGGTTGTCGGCAACGTCGTAGTGAAAGACGTCGCCGCGCGCACCGGTCACCACGCGCAGCCACTCGACCGGCACGATCTCCAGCTTGAGGAAGGGCGAGACCGACTGCTCGACGACGTTCACGTCCTGCGTCCGCGCCAGCACGTGGCGATCGGACTGGTGCGCCAGCACGACGCGCGGCGTGTCCACCCGGTACTGCACGCCGGGCGTGGTCGTCAGGGCAACGCCGAGCACGGTGAGGCGGCGCTCCCAGCGCGCGTCGCCGCCGGCCACCCAGCGACGGTCGGACTGCTTGATCCCGTCGCCGTCGACCGGGTCGTCGAGAAAGAAGGTGAAGTTGGAGAAGAGATCGAGCGTGTAGTACTGCGCGTAGGTCTGCACGGTCACGGTGTCGCGGTCCGACGGGCGCCAGCGCAGCGTCGCGTTGAGGCTGGTCCGCTGCGTGCGGCCGCCCTCGCTGTCGTCGACGGCGCCAAAGCGGTCGAGCAGGCCGGCGCGCACCGCGCGCTCCGGGATCTGGCCGGAGCCGCGCCAGCCGCTGCGCAGATGCGAGACCCAGACCGCGGCGTCGAGGCTCTCGGCCAGGCTCGCCGAGGCCTTCGCGAAGGCGTTGAACCGCTGATAGTTCTGATCGTGCACGAACGGGCCGTCGGTGACGTAGCCCTCGACGGCGATCAGCGTCTTCAGCGCGTCGCGCGTCGGCGAGGCCAGCAGGAGATGGCGCTGCGTGCCGAACATGCCGCCGGCGGACGCGATGACGTTCTCGTCCACCGTGTCGCGCAGCACGAAGTTGACCGCGCCCGCCGTGTCGAAGTCGCCGAGCTCGACGTGGTACGGCCCCTTCAGCGCCTCGATCCGCTGGACCGTCTCCGGGATCAGGAAGTGCAGGTCGGCGTAGCCCTGCCCGTGCGCATGCGAGCGCAGGTTGACGGGCATGCCGTCCACGAAGATCGCCACGTCGGTGCCGTGGTCCGCGTCGAAACCGCGCAGGAAATACTGCTCGGCCTTGCCGCCGCCCTGGTGCTGGCTGATGACCAGGCCCGGCACCAGGCGGATGATATCGGCCGGGCGCCCCTGCGGCCGCAACTCGAAGTCGCGGCTGGGGATCAGCACCTCGGACGACGCCGCCACCGGCGCCGGCGCCTCGACGACGACCGGCGGCAGCACGGCCGGAGGCGGCTCTGCAGGGGCCTGCGCGAGCGCGGCCCCGACGCGCAGGCAGAACGCGGCGACCATGGCAGCCGCTGCGATCCGACGCGCGCGCCCCGTGGGCATGGGAGGGCAGTAATACCACACGACCTCAGGCCTGGTGCGAGCGCGACGTTCTCACGGTCGGTGCCGATGCATTCCGCCCTGCGTCTCAAGGTACGCGACGAGGTCCAGCAGCTCGCCGACGCTCAGCGCCTCGCGATAGGCGGGCATGGTGGAACGTCCATCGCGACCCGTGTAGCCCGGGCCTTCGACGATCACGGCGTTGGGATCGAGGATCGACTCCGCGATGTAGCTCGCCGGATGGTGTCCGCCGATGCCCGTCAGCTCCGGGCCGGCGGCGGACGGCGCCGGATACGGCTCGCCGCGCAGACGGTGGCAGCGATAGCACTGAAGCCGCGCGAACACCCGCCCGCCCCGCTGCGCGTCGCCGGGCGGCAGACGGAACCTCCAGCCGCGCGGCACGCCCCCGGCTTCGTGGAGCTGTTCGATCGTGGCGTGAATGGACTCGCGCGCGCCGTCGAGCTCGGCCACGTGCGCGACATGTCCGGCGTGGCGCGCCGGCGTCGACTCGCCGAGCGCGGCCGTGAGGCCGAGGACGGCCGCGCCGAGGGCGGCTTCGCCGACCACCAGCGCGATCAGTGTCGAGGGAGACCCCCGCACCGGGCCGACGAAGGTCAGCCGTGCGAGCCGCACGGTCCGGGCGAGCACGCCCCGCGCCCGCGTGTGCGTGAGGCGCGGTAGCAGCGCGTAACGATTGACGGCGCCGAGCGCGACGAGCGCGACGACGAGGATCAGCTTGGCGAGCAGGATGCGGCCGTACGGCGTGTTCCACAGCGCCGCCACGTCGGGGAGCTGTACCCAGGCGTTGTAGGCGCCGGTCACGATCACCGCCGCGAGCGACCACGCGGCGAGACGCGAGAACCGCGCGCCGATGCGCGCCACCACGCCGTTGCGCGCCACCACGCCGTGGCGCGCCACCACGCCCGCGCGGAAGACCACGATCGCGAGCGCGACGAGGCCGCCGATCCAGAGCGAGGCGGCCAGCACATGACTCCAGTCCAGCAGCACGCTCGGCGTGAGGTCGCCCCAGTCGGCGGCATGTCCGCTCAGCGCCGTCGAGAACGCGACGGTCCCGGCCAGAGCCAGGGCGACGACGCGCGCGCGATATCCGCTGCGGCCGACCGCGACGACCAGCGTGGCGAGCGCGACGATGCGGCCGAGCCAGATGACGCCGAAGTGCGTCCGCGAAAGGACGAGTGGCACGACCCGGACGGACTCCGCCCAACCTCCGCCGCCCATGGTGCGCGCGCGCAAGACGACCTCGGCGGCGCTCGTCAGCAGCAGGCCGCCGATGCAGACGAGGCTCCAGACGCGGAGTCGGCGACGCGCCGAGACGGTGTCCGTCTCATCGACGGGCAGCACGAAGACCTCGAGCGCGAGCCCGCCGATGAGACCGGCGAGCGCGGCGAGCGCGAGCCACCGGACGAGGATCGCGACGACGACGGTCACTTGATCCGGAACGGAAAGTCTCCCTCCGTCCGATGGCCATCGCGGGCCACGACGCTCCAGTAGACGCGGTAGCGCCCCGGCGCCAGCGGCGGGACTTTGACGGCCAGAAGACGGTTATCGGCGGAATCGACGCCGCCGTTGCCCGTGTCCACACGCCGCTTGTCCGCGCTCTCCACGCGGATCGTGCTGAACACGGGCTCGATCTGAGCGTCGAACCAGATGCGGACCACCGCCGGCGGCGCGCTCAGCGTGGAGCCGACGCGCGGCTCGGAGTGGTCCGGAAAGGCGTGGGCCCACGCCGCGCCGGCCATTGCGGCCAGCGCGGCGCAGGCGAGCCAGCCTATCGCGGCTGCGTGGGACCGAGCACGCCGTGAAATGGCGTCCACGAAAAGATCTTCGGCGCGATGTCGTCCAGGTAGAAGTGGAGCTGGCCGATCACGCCGACGTTCTTGCCGCTGCGCTCGTTCATCGGGATGACGGCCTCGAGACCCAGCTGAAGATAGCGGCCGAACCAGATGATGCCCGGATTGATCGTGCCGGTGACACGGCCGTTGCCGGTCGGCGCGTCGAGCGGCGTCTGCATCGCGACCTCCACGATGGGGATCATGCGGTTCAGCGGCGCCGGCAGCCCGACGTCCTTCACATACGACTGCAAATATTGGAGGTTGTACTGGACGCTGAAGCCCCACTTCGCGGTGACCGGGTTGACCTCGCGCTCGAGGCTGATCGTACCGTCGTCTTCGGTGACGAGGTGATGGCTCAGGCGGCGGGTGGGGAGCGCGACGCCGAAGGTGCCGGTCAGCGCCACCGGTTTCACGGCATCGAGCGCCTCCGGCAGATCGCCGAAGCCTTTGCCGAAGAAGAGCGCGGGCGTGACGGTGTCGTGATTCTCGGCCCCCACCCGGTGGCTGCCCGTGCCGCCGACGTCCCAGGAAAGCCCGAGCGAGCCCAGCGCCTCGTGCGGCTCGCTCTTGAAAAAGACGTACTTGAGGGCGACCTCCAGGTTGTCGAAGCCCGTCACCGATTTTCCGTCGTCGGGATCGAGCGCCCGCCACGTGCCGCCGAGGCTGAAGCCGAAGTTGGGGCTCAGGCGCTTGGAGAACTCGCCGCTGACTTCCGTCTCCCGCGTCGCGGGGTGATCGCCGTCGGCGGGCCGCTTGATGTGCTGCACCGTGGGCAACGAGAGCTCGTCGGCGACGAACGGATCGTCGGTGGCGAGCGTGGCCGGAAAGAAACGCTTGCCGGCCATTCCGTGGGCGCCGGCCGTCCCGGCCGTTGACGCGAGCGCGGCAGCCAGCGACACCACGAGCGCGATGTGTTTCGAACACATGGGCGTCCTCCTCGTTTGCGAGAGTCGTTCGAGACTACGGGAACGGTCAGGCGGCGGAGGACGGAGGCGCGCGACCGCGATCGGGACGCGGGGAGCGGACGGCCGTGCGTAGCGGGGCGAGGTCGGCGCTCGGTTCGGGCGCCCGCGCCGGCCCGACCACGACGGCGGCGCCGTCGCTGAGGACGGCGGGCGCGTGTGTGGAGCTGGACGCGAGCACGCAGGCGGCGGCCGCACTCGCATCGGTGAGATGGTGCACGGAATGGACGGCGCCGTCGACGGCGACGGCCGCCGTCAGCAGGACGAGCGCGATGGCCACGCGCCGGCGCGAGGCGCACGCCGCCACGGCCACCGCGGCGGCGAGCAGCGTCGGCAGCGTCGCTGCAACCGGGGCGACGGCCCGAAGCTCCGCGATGGGGAGAATCGCCGGCGACGGCGCGGTGGACGGCGCGCTGATCTCGGCCGGAACGCGGCGAAGCCTATACCATGTGGGGCGCCCTATGGTGGACGTGAGAGAGATTGCCCTGCGAACCGCGCCGCTCGCCGCCTCCGTGCTGCTCCACGTCGGCGTGTACGGAACGCTCGGGCTGGCGCTGACGGCGCCCCGCGCGCCGGCCGTGCGCAACGCGCTGCTCGCCGAGCTCGTTGTCGTCGAGCCGCCCCCCGCAGAGCCGACGAAACCACAACCGCTCGACCCGCCGCGCCGCATCGCGCCACCGACGACGGTGACACGCGCCGAGCGGCCGCCGGCATCGCGTCAGGCCGTGACGGAGTCCACGGCGTCGCCGGCGGCGGCGTCGCCGGGATCGCCGGCGCCATCGCCCACGGTGAATGCCGTCGAGCCGCCGGCCACGACAGAGGTGGCTCCGCCGGCGGCTGGCGATCACGTCACGCTGTCGGACGTCGGGTCGTCGTCCGCCGTCCCCGCCGCTCCGTTCGATCGCTACGCATCGGCGACGACCCCGCCGAGCGACCCCGGGGGATCGCGCATCGCCGCATTGCCGCCCGGCACACTGACCGGTCCGGCGATCCCGCGCGGTGGCTATCAGGTCACGCCTTCGTATCCGGCCAGCGCGCGGCGCGCCGGCATCGAGGGCACCACGCTGCTCGGCGTGCGCGTCGAGGCCGACGGCCGCGTTGGCGACGTCGTCCTCAAGCGCTCGGCTGGACATCCCGATCTGGACCGCGCGAGCTGCGCTGATGAAGACGGCGACGCTCGCCGTCGTCTGGGTCGCCGTCGCGCTCGGCCTCGGCGCCGGGTTGGCGCTGGCCCAGCGCGCCGGTCACGGAACCACGCCGGCGCCCGCAGCCGGCGCGAAACCACCGGCGCCGATCACGATGGAGGAGCTGCATCGCGCCGGCGGCGTCCCGCGCGGCTGGAAGTTCACGCTGCCACCGGGCGATCCGAAGACCGGCCGCGAGCTCTTCGCCAAGCTCGAGTGCAACAAGTGCCACGAGGTGAAGCCCGACTTTCCGAAGGCGGGCGGCGCGGGCGACGTCGGCCCCGAGCTGACGGGCATGGGCGCCCACCATCCGGCGGAATACTTCGCGCAGTCGATCGTCGATCCCAACGCCGTGATCCTCGCCGGCCCCGGCTTCGTTGGGCCCGATGGCCGCTCGATCATGCCGGACTACCGTGACAGCCTCACCTTCGCCGAGCTCGTCGATCTGGTCGCCTACATCAAGAGCCTCGGTGGCGGCGAGCACGATCATCACCATCACGAGGCCAACGCGCCGCAAGAGCAGACGGCCGGGCCGTACCGTGTCCGCGTGGAGTACAAAGAACCGGGCGCCGGTGGACACGGACACGGGCCGGCCACAGCGAACGCGAAGGCGACGGGCCACCTGATGGTCTTCGTGGCCGACGCGACGAGCGGCGAGCCGGTGCCCTACCTGCCCGTGACCGCCGTGATCCGCGGCGAGGAGAGCGCGTCGCGCACCGTGCGCCTGTCGCCGATGATCGGCGCCTCCGGCTTCCACTATGGCGCCGACGTCACGCTGCCGGACGACACGACGAAGGTCACGCTCACGCTCGGGGCGGCTTCACTGAAGACCATGGGCGCGGCGGCCGCGCGCTTCCGTAAGCCGGTGACGCTGAGCTTCGACTGGGAGTGACTGCGCTCGGCCTCGTCGCGCGCTTCGTCCACCTGAGCGCGTCGATCCTGATCGTCGGCAGCGCTGCCATGATCCTTCTGGCCGGGCGCTCCGATCGCCCCACGGCGCTTGCCTGGGAGTCGCGCGTGGTCGCCCTCACCCGCGCGCTCGTCTGGCTGGCGCTCCTGGCCGGCATCGTCGTCCTCGCCCACCAGGCGGCCACGCTCGAGTCACGAACGGCGGCGGCCCTCGAGCCGGGGTCGATGGCGCGCGTGGCGCTCGAGACGCGCTTCGGCCACGTCTGGCTCGTGCGCCAGGGCGTGCTGCTGCTCCTCGGCGTCTTCGTCAGCCTGCGCTTCGACGTCCGGCGCGCCGTCGACTGGCGCGCGGCGCGCGCCGAGACCGTGCTGCTGGGCGCGCTGGCCCTCGCGGCGCTCGGCGCGGCCGGTCACGCAGCGGCCGTCGAGCCGTCGGCGGCCGCCGCGATCGCGGCCGACGTCGGCCACGTGCTCGCCGCCGGCGTCTGGGCAGGCGCGCTGCCGGCGCTGGTGCTCCTGCTGCGCGTGGCCAGCCGCGACGCCGGCGCCGACGCGCGGCCCTACGCGGTGCTCGCCGCGCGCCGCTTCTCGCGGGCGGCGCTCGCGCTGGTGCTGGCGCTCCTGGGCACCGGCGTGCTCATCGCTGTCGTGCAGGTCGGCTCCATCGGCGCGCTGCTCGGTACGCGTTACGGCCGCCTCCTCGTGCTCAAGCTGGCGCTGGTCCTCGCGGCTCTCGCCACGGCCGCGCTCGGGCGCGGGCGCCTGCTGCCCGCGCTGGGCGGCGAGGCGGTCACGGTCGGGCGTCCGGCGATGCGGCGCCTGGCGGGTTCCGTCGCCGTCGAGGCCGCCTGCGTGCTGGCGATCCTCGGCGTCGTGACGGCGCTGGGCCTCTCACCGCCCGCGCGTCACGAGCAGCCCGACTGGCCGCTCGGCTTCCGACTGGCGCTCGGCGCGCTGGCCGACACGCCCGACGCGTGGCCCTTCGTGCTGATCGGCAGCCAGATCGCCATTCTTGGCCTGGCGGCCGGCCTTTGCTCGCTGGCGCTGCGGTCGGCACGGCTGCCGCTGCTGGCGGGCGGCGGCGTGCTGGTGCTCGCCGGCCTGGCGATGGCCGTACCGCCGTTCGCGACCGACGCCTATCCGACGACGTATCAGCGCCCGGGGGTACCTTACCAGGCGGCGTCCATCGCGGCCGGCGCCGCGCTGTACGCGCGTGACTGCGCGAGCTGCCACGGGCCGGCGGGCGCGGGCGATGGCGCCGCGGCGCGCGCGTTCTCGCCGCCGCCGCCCGACCTGCGCGCGCACCACGCGGCGCTGCACACGGCCGGCGACCTCTACTGGTGGATCACGCACGGGCGCCGCGCGATGCCGGCCTTCGGCCATCTCGAGCCCGACCAGCGCTGGAGCCTGGTGAACTACGTGCGCGCGCTCGGCACCGCGGATGCGGTCCGCCGGCTGGGCGCCGTCGTCGAGCCCGACCGGCCGCGGCTCGTCGCGCCGGACTTCGCCTTCACGATCGGGCCCACGCCCCCGCGTGCCCTGCGCGACTATCGCGGCGCGCGCATCGTGCTCATCGTCCTCTACACGCTGCCGGCATCGCGCTCACGGCTCGCCGAGCTGGCCGCGCGCTACGAGCTGCTGGTGCCGCTCGGTGTCGAGGTCATCGCCGCGCCGACGGACGCCGCCGCCGACGCCATCAAGCGCCTCGGCGCCGAGCCGCGCGTCTTCTTCCCCGTGGTCACCGACGGCGCGCCCGCGATCGTCACGACCTATTCGCTGCTGACGCCGGGCCCGCACGTCGAGTTCCTCGTCGACCGCCAGGGCTATCTGCGCGCGGTGGAGGCGGCGCCGCGCGGCACCGAGCGGCTGCTGCAGAACGTCCAGGCGCTGAACGAGGAGAAAGTCAGCGTCGCGCCGCCCGCCGAGCACGTGCACTGATGGCGGTCTGGCAGGTCGTCGTGCTGCTCGACCTGGCGCTCGCCCTCGGCGTGGGCGGCGGCTATCTCTGGTGGGGCCGCCAGGTCGAGCGGCTTCAGCGCGAGGTCATCGAGGCACGCGCCGCCGCCGCGGGGCCGCGCGAATACCGCGCCGAGGGCGTCATCCGCGCCGTGCTGCCGGAGGTCGGCGTGGTGGTGATCACCCACGACGAGATCACGGGCTACATGCCGGCGATGACGATGGGCTTCCGCGCGCTCTCGCCGAAGATCTACGAGGCCGTCCAGGTCGGCGACGCGGTACGATTCACCCTGGGTGGAACGCCTCCCAACCTGGCCCTCACGGCCATCGAAAAGCTCGGACGCTGAGGAGTCCCGCGCGTGAAATTCGACGTGGCCTTGTTTCTCGTCGTCGGTGAGGCCTGGGCCGATCACGGCGGGCCGCTGCGGACGGCCGGCTGGAGCCCGCTCACCGCC
>QHSB01000236.1 GCA_003220335.1 Candidatus Rokuibacteriota bacterium | reverse complement strand
CGCGCGCTTCCTGCGCGGCGCCCTGCAGGGAAACTTCGGCGAGTCGATCCGCCACGGCGAGCCGGCCTTCGGCCTCGTGGTCGAGCGCATGCCGGCGACGTTCGAGCTGGCGGGCGCGGCGCTGCTGCTCGCGCTGTGCCTGGCCATTCCGGCGGGCATCGTCTCGGCCGTTCGCCGCAACACGCTCATCGATTATGTCTCGACGGTGATCGCGCTGCTCGGCCAGTCCATGCCGACCTTCTGGCTCGGCATCATGCTGATCCTGCTCTTCTCCGTGCAGCTCAACTTGTTGCCGTCGTCGGGGCGCGGCGAGTGGCGGCACCTCGTGCTGCCCGCGGTCACGCTGGGCCTCTTCACGACGGCGCGCATCACCCGGCTCACGCGGTCGGGGATGCTGGAGGTGCTGGGCCAGGACTACATCCGCACCGCGCGCGCCAAGGGCGTGAGCGACCCGCCCGTGGTGTGGAAGCACGCGCTGAAGAACGCCGCCATCCCCATCGTCACCATCGTCGGCATCGAGCTGGGCACGCTGCTCGGCGGCTCGGTGATCACGGAGACGATCTTCGCGTGGCCGGGCGTGGGCCGGCTCTCGGTACAGGCGATTTACAACCGCGACTATCCTGTCGTCCAGGCCGCCGTCTTCCTGCTCGCCTCGACCTTCGTGCTCGTCAACCTCTTCGTCGACATCGTATACACGTACCTCGATCCGCGGATCCGGCTGTCGTGAGCACGCGGGCGACGGCGCTGCCGCTGCCCGACGAATTCCGCCCGGCCGGCGGCGAGTGGTGGCTGTTCCTGCGCCGGCTCGCGCGCCGCCGCACCTCGCTCTTCGGCCTCGTGGTGGTGGCGGTGGTGGTGATCACCGCGGTGGGCGCGGCCTGGGTCACCCCCTTCGATCCCGTCGAGCAGGACATCGGCGAGCGCCTCAAGCCGCCGGGCTCGCGCGACGCGGCGGGTCACGCGCACCTGCTCGGCACCGACCACCTCGGCCGCGACATCCTCGCGCGCATCGTATTCGGCGCCCGCCCGGCGCTCATGGTCGGCTTCGCCGCCGTGGCCATCTCCGGCGTGCTCGGCATGGCCGCCGGGCTCGTGTCCGGTTACTTCGGCGGGCGCATCGACGACCTCCTGATGCGGCTGGCCGACATCCAGCTGGCATTCCCGTTCATTCTGCTCGCCATCGCGGTCATCGGCGTGCTGGGGCCGAGCCTCACCACCATCATCTGCGTGATCGGCGTCTCGAGCTGGGTCGTGTACGCGCGCATCGTGCGCGGCGCCGCGCTCTCGCTGCGCGAGCGGGAGTTCGTCCAGGCCGCCCAGGCCCTGGGCAGCGGCGACGGGCGCATCCTCATCCGCCACGTGCTGCCCAACGTGTTCACGCCGTGGCTGGTGGTGGCCACCCTCGACATGGCGCGCGTGATCGTGATCGAGTCCGCGCTGTCGTTCCTGGGTCTCGGCGTGCAGCCGCCGACGCCGACGTGGGGCGGGATGCTCGCCGACGGGCGCGTGTACATCTCGACGGCGTGGTGGCTGGCGACGTTCCCCGGCCTCGCCATCCTCGTGACCGTGCTGGGGATCAACCTCTTCGGCGACGGTCTGCGCGACACGCTCGATCCCCGCCTGAAGGTCTGAGCGGCTATCAATCATATGGGGGGCCCCGAAATGGCCCCCCATACCCCCCGGACGCTCGTCGCGCCCCGGCGAAGCCGTGGCGCGCCTCGATCCCCGACGCTCGTCGCGCCCCGGCGAAGCCGTGGCGCGCCTCGACCCCCAACGTTCGTCGCGCGCCGGGGGACCCGTGGCGCTCCTCGATTTCGCTCGGCCTCAGCCTCGCGCCACGCCGCTCCGCCAGCGGAGCACGAGCGCGACCACCGCTGTCGGTACCGTCAGCCAGAGGACGCCGGGCGAGACGCTGCTGGCGAGATCGATCGCGATGACGGCCGCGCCGCCGGCGGCGGCGGCCCACAGCACGACGGTGGCCGCCACGTCGAGCACGCGCCCCCCGCCGTGACGGCCGATCGTCGCCGCCGCCAGCGCCGCCGTGGCATCGATCGCCACGTCCATCGCGCTGCCCGTGCGGCTCGGCTCGGTGGCCTGGTGCAGTTCGTCGAGGCACGCCCAGCCGACGGCGACCAGGAAGGCGAGCCAGGCCGCGCGAGGCCGCGAGAGCCCGCGCTCGCGCGTGAGGGCCACGAACCACAGCGCGGCGAGCACCGCGTACTCGGTGACGTGCGCGCTCTTGCGGATCAGCGCGTGCAGCGCGGCGATCTGCGCGTCGCTGGCGCCGGGCAGCAGCCAGCGGACGAGGGGGCGCAGGACGCTGCCGGTGTTCTCGGCGCTGAAGGCGCCGCCGGAAAACCACACGATGGCCGCCATCCACACGAGCGGCGGCAGCCAAAAAGCGAGCCGCTTCACGTCGCTATGATACAGTCGCCCCGATGCTCGGCGAGATCTTGGACGATCTGTTGATCTCCGCCTCGACGGGCCCTTGCATCACCGCCTCCCGACATTTTCCCGCGCGCCCGCCCGTGTACGCGGCGTTCCCGGCGACGATGGATCCGCGCATCGTGGAGGCGCTTCGCGCGCGCGGCATCGAGCAGCTCTACAGCCATCAGGCGCGCGCGTGGGACCTCGTGCAGGCGGGCCGACACGTCGTGGTCGTCACACCGACGGCGTCGGGCAAGACGCTCTGCTACAACCTGCCGGTCCTCCAGGCGCTCGTCCACCAGCCGGACGCGCGCGCGCTCTACGTGTTCCCGACGAAGGCGCTCGCGCAGGACCAGCTCGCTGAACTGGAGCAGCTCGCCAAACAATTGCCCGAGATGCGGATGTTCACCTACGACGGCGACACGCCGCAGGACGCCCGCCGCGCCGTGCGCGCGCGTGCCAACCTCGTGCTGACGAATCCCGACATGCTGCACTCCGGCATCCTGCCCCATCACACGAAGTGGGCCGTGCTCTTCCAGAATCTGAAGTACGTCGTCATCGACGAGCTGCACGCCTGCCGCGGCGTTTTCGGCTCGCACCTCAGCAACGTGCTGCGCCGCCTGCGCCGCATCTGCGCCCACTACGGCTCGACGCCGCAGTTCATCATGGCCTCGGCCACCATTGCCAACCCGGGGGAGCTCGCCGCGCGCCTGACCGGCGAGGCCGTGCACGAGCTGGCGGAGAGCGGCGCCCCGAGCGGCGAAAAGACCTTCCTCTGTTACAACCCGCCCGTCGTGAATCCCGAGCTGGGCATCCGCGCGCCCTACCTCGGCGAGGCGGCGAAGCTGGCCATCCGCCTGCTGCGCGAGAAGATCGCCACCATCGTCTTCGCGCAGAGCCGGCTGTCGACCGAAGTGCTGCTCACCGCCATCAAGAGCGGCGTGGCCGACCGCGCCACCGGTGACAGCGGCATCGTGCGCGGTTACCGCGGCGGCTACCTGCCCAACCGCCGACGCGAGGTCGAGCAGTCGCTGCGCGCCGGCGACGTGCTCGGCGTGGTGTCGACGAACGCGCTCGAGCTCGGCGTGGACATCGGCCACCTCGACGTCGCCCTGCTCGCCGGCTATCCGGGCACGATCGCCTCGCTCTGGCAGCAGGCGGGGCGCGCGGGGCGGCGCTCGGGGCCCTCGGCGGCGATCCTCGTCGCCACGAGCGCGCCGCTCGACCAGTTCATGGTCACGCACCCGGACTACCTCTTCGGGACCCCGCCCGAGCACGCGCGTGTCAACCCCGACAACCCGTTCATCCTCGCCAACCACCTCAAGTGTGCGGCCTTCGAGCTGCCGCTCGTCGCCGACGAGCCGTTCGGACAGACGGACGTGCGCAAGCTGGCGGCCGCCCTCGAGGACGAAGGGCTGCTGCACCGCGCGGGCGAGCGGTACCACTGGGCGTCGGAGACCTATCCGGCCGATCACATCTCGCTGCGTACGGTCACCACCGACAACTTCGTCGTCATCGACACCACCCACCGCGACGAGCAGCAGAAGAAGAAGCGCAACATCATCGCCGAGGTCGACTGGGGCAGCGCCTTCGCGACCATCTACCCGAAGGCGATCTACCTCGTGGAGAGCGTGCCGTACGAGGTGCAGGAGCTGCGCTTCCGCGAGGACGAGGAGAAGGTCGCCTACGTCAAGCGCGTGAACGTCGACTATTTCACCGACGCCGTCAGCGCCAAGGGCGTCTGGATCCTCCAGCGCTTCGAGGGCCGCGAGCAGGCGGGGTCCGTCGCCGAGCAGGGCGAGGTGCTGGTGGCCGAGAAGGTCGTCGGCTTCAAGAAGATCAAGCTGGGGACGATGGAGAACGTCGGCTCGGGCGAGGTCGAGCTGCCGCAGCAGGAAAAGCAGACGACGAGCGCGTGGCTGACGGTGGCCCCGGCCACCCTCGCGCGTGTGAGCCCCTCGCGCGAGGAGCTCATCGACGGCCTGCGCGCGGTGACCTACCTGCTGCACCACCTGGCGCCGATCTTTCTGCTCTGCGACGTCCGCGACCTCGGCTCCTGGCTCGGCGACACCACGCCGGCCGAGACCGGGGCCGTCGCCACGCGCGAGTCGACGAAGGCGCGCCTCATGAACGCCGCCGAGTTCAACCCCACCATCTATCTTTACGACTCGCATGCCGGCGGCATCGGTCTGGCCGAGCGCGTCTTCGAGATCCTGCCGGACCTCCTGCGCCGCGGTCTCGAGACGCTCGCCGCCTGCCGCTGCGCGTTCGGCTGTCCCTCGTGCGTCGGTCCTGTGAACGAGGTCGGCCGACGCGCCAAGACCACGGCCGCCAAGCTGCTCCGCGCACTCACCGCCTGACGCGCATGCCGAGCCTGGACGATCTCCGGCGGATCATCCGGCGCATCGAGACGCGCCGGCCGCCCCGGGTCGCCGCCGAGCCCATCGAGCGTGTCGTGGGCGGCGAGGTCGTCGACACCGGCGCGGGATCGCTGCTCGTCGTGCGCCGCGAATACCCGCTGGCCCACCGCCACGGCCGCGTGCCGCTCGACGGCGTCCGGCGCGCGCCGCTCGACGTCCTCGCGCGCGTCGCGCGCGTGGAGGGTGACGGGCTCGCGGCCGAGCGGCTCTTGTTCCTCGACACGGAGACCACCGGCCTGGCCGGCGGCACGGGGACGTACGCGTTCCTCGTCGGGGCCGGCTGGATCGAGGGCGACGCGTTCGTGGTGACGCAGCACTTCATGCGGGACCTCGACGAGGAGCCTGCACTGCTCGCCGCGCTGGCCCCGTTGCTCGAGCGCGCGGGCGGCGTGGTCACGTTCAACGGCAGCGGCTTCGACCTGCCGCTGCTCGAGACGCGCTTCGTGCTCGCGCGCCGGCGCTGGCCGGCCACGCTGCCGCACCTCGACCTGCTCCGTCCCTCGCGGCGCGTCTGGACCGGCTGCTTCGACGACTGCCGGCTCGGCACTCTCGAGCGCGACGTGCTCGGCCTGTCGCGCGAGGAAGACGTCCCCGGGGCGTTGATCCCCTCGCTCTACTTCGACTGGTTGAGGCGCCGGCGCGCGGGCCCGCTCGCCCGCGTCTTCGCCCACAACCGCGACGACGTGCTGTCGCTGGCGGCGCTCGTGGGCTGGTTCGGCGTCGCCCTCGGTGAGGCGCCCGCGCTGCGCGCCGAGGAATGGGCCGGGCTCGGCCGGCTCTGGGAGCCCGTGGATGTCGACCGCGGACTCGGCTGCTATCGCGTCGCGCTCGAGGCGGGACTCACCGGCGAGATGGCGCACTGGGTACGGCTGCGCCTGGCGTGGTGGGAGAAGCGCGCAGCGCGCTGGCCGACGGCGTGCGCGCTATGGGACGCCGCGCGGCAGCGCCAGCTGTTCGATCCCCGGCCGTGGGAGGAGCTCGCGAAGTTCCACGAGCACCGCGCGCGGGATTTTGCCGCCGCACGCGCCGTCGTCACCGACGCCCTCGACCTCGCGCGCACCGCCGGCGCCGCCGAGCGTGTGCTCGATGCCTTCGCGTATCGCCTCGCCCGCATCGAGCGGCGCCTGACGACGTGACCGAGCTGCCTCCCGATGCCGAAGCCGCGTGCCGGCGCACTCAGCTGGTCGGCGTGTCGCTCCTGTCGTGCATCGCCCTCTACGCGTACGTCCTCCGCGTCGTTGCCGCACAACACGCGCCGTTCATCGGGTTCGCGCCGTCGATCGATCTCCGGCTCCTCCGCGTGGTCTTCGCGCTGCTCGCGGTCGCGGACCTCGCGATGTTGAGGTTCATCACGCCGCTCATCCTCGCCGGATCGCGATCGGGCGCCACGGCCGCGCGCGGGTCGGCCGTGACGCCGCGGCTGGTGACCCTGAGCATCGTGAGGCTGGCGATTTGCGAGGGGGTCGCGATCCTGGGCGTCGCCCTCTTTCTCCTCGGTGGGCGCTGGGCGGACTTCTGTGGGTTCGCCGTCGCCTCGCTCGCCGCCTTCGCGTTCAATTTCCCGCGGCGCTTGCTGTGGCAGGACTGGATGCGAGACCTTCCGCGCTGACGGAGATCAGCCGACCGGCGTGATCGCCGGCTTGCCGTCCAGCACCGCCAGGCAGTTGCGCACGGCCAGCGTCGCCATGGCCAGTCGCGTGTCGAGCGAGGCGCTGGCGATGTGCGGCGCCAGGGTGACGTTGGCGAGCGAGAGCAGTCCGGGGTGGATCTTCGGCTCCTCCTCGAACACGTCGAGTCCCGCCCCGGCGATCCAGCCTTCCCTGAGCGCCCGCACCAGCGCCGCCTCGTCGACGATCGGCCCGCGGGCGGCGTTGACCAGGATGGCGGTCTTCTTCATGAGGCGGAGCGTCCGCTCGTTCAGAAGATGCTTCGTCTCCGGGATGAACAGCGTGTGCAGGCTGACGAAGTCGGACTCGCGCAGAAGCGTGTCCTGCTCCACGTAGGTGGCCTTCAGCTCCCGCTCGGCCGCGCCGTCGGCGCGCACCGTGTCGTGGTAGAGCACGCGCATGTTGAAGCCGAGCGCGCGCCGCGCCACCGCGCGGCCGATGCGGCCGAAGCCGATCACGCCGAGGGTCTTGCCGTAGACGTCGTTGCCCCAGAGCAGGTCCCACTGCCAGCGCGACCATTGGCCCGAGCGCGCGAAGCGGTCCGCCTCGACCACTCGGCGCGCCGCGGCCATGAGGAGGGCCCAGGCGAAATCGGCCGTGGTCTCCGTGAGGACGTCGGGGGTGTTGGTAACCACCACGCCGCGCTTGCGACAGGCGGCGACGTCGATGTTGTTGAAGCCGACCGCGACGTTGCACACGGCCTTGAGATCCGACGCGCCCGCCAGCACCTCCTCGTCGACGGTACTGATGATGTGGCAGATGAGCGCCTGCTTGCCGCGAAGGCGTCGGATCAGCTCCGCCTTCGGTAAGGGGGTGTCCGTGTCGTTGTAGTCGACCCCGTACTCCTTGGGGATCATTGCCCGCGCTTGCTCGGGCAAAACATTTGAAATTAAAATACTTTTTGGCATCCGACGGCCTCCGATTCTTTCGCTTGACTCGGCTCAAGAGCGCGGTAATATTAGCACTCGCTCGGGACGAGTGCTAATCCATACAAGCGAGGTCGGTCGCCATGGCGAAAGCCAGCCCAGCGTCAACCGTAACCGCAACTCAAGGAGGTAAGGGGTCTATGAAAGTGCGTCCGCTGCATGATCGGCTCCTCGTCAAGCGCGAGGACGAATCGGAAGAGAAGATCGGCGGCATCATCATCCCCGACACTGCGAAGGAAAAGCCGCAGCGCGCCAAAGTCGTGGCCGTCGGCAACGGCAAGGTCACCGAGGAGGGCAAGCGCGTGCCCCTCGACGTCAAGAGCGGCGACCGCATCCTGTTCGGGAAGTACTCCGGTAACGAGGTCAAGATCGACGGTGACGACTACCTCATCCTCCGGGAAGAGGACGTCCTCGCCATCCTCGAGTAGCGATCCAGGAGTAGCGATCCAACACAATATCAAGGAGGCACACGATCTATGCCGAAGCAGCTGAAGTTCGAAGAGGATGCTCGCGCGAGCCTGCTCAAGGGCGTGAACATCCTGGCCGCGGCCGTGAAAGCGACGCTGGGCCCGAAGGGCCGCAACGTCGTCATCGACAAGAAGTTCGGCAGCCCGACGATCACCAAGGACGGCGTCACCGTCGCCAAGGAGATCGAGCTGAAGGACCCGTACGAGGACATGGGCGCCCAGATGCTGAAGGAGGTCGCCTCCAAGACCTCCGACATCGCGGGTGACGGCACCACCACCGCGACCGTGCTGGCCCAGGCCATCTTCCGCGAGGGCCTGAAGAACGTGACCGCCGGCGCCAACCCGATGGGTCTCAAGCGCGGCATCGAGGCGGCCGTCGAGGCGGTGACCGAGGAGCTGAAGAAGCTCAGCAAGTCGACCAAGGACAAGAAGGAGATCGCGCAGGTCGCGACGATCGCTTCCAACAACGACAAGACGATCGGCAACCTGATCGCCGAGGCGATGGAGAAGGTCGGCAAGGACGGGGTCATCACGGTCGAGGAGTCGAAGTCGGCCGACACCGTGCTGGACGTGGTCGAGGGCATGCAGTTCGACCGCGGCTACCTGTCGCCCTATTTCGTGACCGACCCCGAGCGCATGGAGGTCGTCCTCGAGGACGCCCTCGTGCTGATCCACGAGAAGAAGATCAGCGTGATGAAGGACATGCTGCCGCTGCTCGAGCAGGTGGCGCGCTCCGGCAAGCCGTTTCTCATCATCGCCGAGGACGTCGAGGGCGAGGCGCTGGCCACCCTGGTCGTCAACAAGCTGCGCGGCACGCTGCACACCTGCGCCGTGAAGGCGCCGGGCTTCGGCGACCGCCGCAAGGCCATGCTCGAGGACATCGCGACCCTCACGGGTGGCAAGGCCATCACCGAGGATCTCGGCATCAAGCTCGAGAACATCAAGCTGGAGGACCTCGGCAAGGCGAAGAAGGTGGTCGTGGACAAGGACAACACCACGATCGTCGAGGGCGCCGGCAAGTCGTCCGCGATCGAGGGGCGCATCAAGCAGATCCGGGCCCAGATCGAGGAGACGACGAGCGACTACGACCGCGAGAAGCTGCAGGAGCGGCTGGCCAAGCTGGCCGGCGGCGTGGCGGTGATCAAGGTCGGAGCCGCGACCGAGACGGCCATGAAGGAAAAGAAGGCCCGCGTCGAGGACGCGCTCAACGCGACCCGCGCCGCGGTCGAGGAAGGCATCGTGCCGGGCGGCGGCGTGGCTCTGCTGCGCTGTGCGAAGGCCGTCGACAACCTCAAGAAGCTCGAGGGTGACGAGAAGGTCGGCGCCATGATCGTCCGGCGGGCGCTCGAAGAGCCCATTCGCCAGATCGTCGAGAACGCCGGCCTCGAGGGCAGCGTGATCGTCGAGAAGGTGAAGGCGGAGACGGTCGCCACGCGCGGCTTCGACGCCGACAGCAATGAGTACGTGGACATGCTGCAGGCCGGCATCATCGATCCGGCGAAGGTCGAGCGGGTGGCGCTGCAGAACGCGGCGTCGATCGCCTCGCTGCTGCTGACCACGGAAGCGCTGGTCACGGACATCCCGGAGGAGAAGGCGGCGGCCGCGCCGTCGATGCCTCATGGAGACATGTACTAGACGTATACGTGGGAGTTGGGCAGGCGAGACCTGTCCTTCATCGCTCCACTGAGTCGAGGGGGGCTCGGCGCCCCCCTCGAACTCCCCCGTTCGGCAACGAAGGTGACGGTACCGCAACACGCTTGAAGCTCACGCGATGCGTGGGCGCCGGCCCGGGTCGGGAGTCGGCCCGGGCCGTATCTATTTCCCGGCATTGACCTTGTGAGCCTAGATGATGTTTGTTATGGTTAAGCGCTTCGACCCAAGATTTCTCGGGAGGTGAGTGCACTGCGACCCTACGAAATACTCGTGATCGTCGACCCGAAGCCGACCGACGAAGAAGTCACCGCCCTGCTCACGCAACTGGGCGAACAGGCCAAGTCGCTCGGCCTCGAGGTCGACAAGGTCGACAACTGGGGAAAGCGCCGCCTCGCGTACGACATCCGCAAGCAGCGGGAAGGGACGTACGCGGTGTTCGAGGCGAAGGCCGAGCCGTCCATGGTGAAGGAGCTCGAGCGGCAGCTCCGGCTGAACGAAAACGTCCTGCGCTTCCTGTCGACGCGGGTGCCGGTCCGCAGCAAGAAGGCTCGCTCGAGGAAGTTGCCGGAACCCCCTGACGGGGACACCAAGGTCCTCGAGGAGGTCGTCTGATGGCGAACCTCAACAAAGTGCTGCTCATCGGCAACCTGACCCGCCCGCCGGAGCTGCGCTACACGCCCAGCGGCACCGCCGTCGCGGACCTCCGGATGGCCGTCAACCGGAATTACACGACCCAGTCCGGCGAGAAGCGTGAGGAAGCGTGCTTCCTCACCGTCGTCGTCTGGGGCAAGCAGGCCGAGTCGTGCGGCGAATACCTCGACAAAGGCAGCCAGGTCTTTGTGGAGGGCCGGCTGCAGACGCGCGACTGGGAGGGCAAGGACGGCCAGAAGCGTACGGCCACCGAGGTCGTCGCCGAACGCGTGCAGTTCATGAGCCGCGCCAAGGGCGCGGTCGCGGGGGGCGCCCCCGCCACGGCCCCAGCCTTCGCCGAGGAAACGGCGAACGCGGGCGGCGGCGGCGAAGACGACGTCCCGTTCTAACGTGCTGTCGGTCTAACGTGTAAAGGAGGAGCGCCATTCCGCCCGCAGCGAAACCCGTCAAGCGTCGCCGGTTCGGCCGGCGGAAGATCTGCAAGTTCTGCGCGGACAAGGTCGACGTGGTCGACTACAAGGATGTGCGCCGTCTGCGCAGCTTCGTGACCGAGCGCGGCAAGATCATCCCGCGCCGTATCTCCGGCAGCTGCGCGCGGCACCAGCGCGCGCTCACTCACGCCATCAAGCGCGCGCGCACGGTAGCCCTGCTGCCGTACGTCTCGACCGACTAAGCGGGGCGAGGGAACCCCGATGAAAGTCATCCTGCTCGACGACGTGCAGAAGCTCGGCCGCCGCGGCGAGGTCCGAGACGTCTCCGACGGCTACGCCCGCAACTTCCTGATCCCGAAGAAGCTGGCTCTCAGCGCCACCGCGGGCAATCTCAAGAACCTCGATCACATCAAGAAGCAGGCGAACGCCAAGGCCGATCGCATCAAGGGCGACGCCGAGGCTCTGCGCGACCGGATCGAAGCGCTCACCTACGAGGAGCGGCGGCAAGCGTCCGAGGAAGGCAAGCTCTTCGGCTCGGTCACCTCGCAGGATCTCGTCGACTTCCTCGACAAGCACGGCGTGAAGGTCGAACGCCGACGCGTGCAGCTCGACGAGCCCATCAAGACGCTCGGCGAGAGCGCCGTCCCGATCCGCCTGCACAGCGACGTCATCGCGCAGCTGAAAATCAGCGTCGTCCGCGAGTAGGCGCACCGAGATTTTCTGGTCGCGCGATGCGCGACCGCGACCCCTGGGCGAGCGATCTCCCAGGGGTCGACTTTTTTATCCACGGTCCATCAACATCGCCGCGGAGGTTACACACAGCTTACCCACCGTATCCGTAGAGGAACGGTGGATCGTTTGTGCGTAGTCGAATTTATTTGACCCCGGCGCGGCCACGCGCGGAATATGCCGCATGCCGCTCGAAGTCCCCACGCGGATCCCGCCGCACAATCTCGACGCCGAGCGCGCCGTGCTCGGCGCCGTTCTCCTCGAAGGCCGCGAGGCGCTACCGCGCGTGGTCGAGGTTCTGAGAGCCTCGGACTTCTACACGGAGGCGCATCGCGCGATGTACCAGGCGATGCTCACCCTCTTCGATCGCGGTGCGCCCGTCGACTCGCTGACCCTCAGCGAGGAGCTGCGCCGCACCGACCAGCTTCAGTTCATCGGCGGTCCGGCGGCCATCGCGTTGCTCATGGAAGAAGCCTCGATCGCCCCGCACCTGGGCTCCTACACGGCGATCGTGCGCGATATGGCGGTGCTGCGTGAGCTGATCCAGACCTCCGCGCACATCATCGGGCAGGCCTTCGACGCGAAGGAGGACGTCCAGACGCTGGTCGACGACGCCGAGAAGCGCATCTTCAGCCTGGCCGAGCGGCGGCTGGAGGGCAGCGCGCTGCCCGTGGGCAAGATCCTCAAGAACACCTTCGAGTACATCGAGCGCCTCTACGAGCGGAAGGAGCACGTCACCGGCGTCGCCACCGGCTTCGAGAAGCTCGACCTCGAGACCTCGGGCTTCCAGCCGTCGGACTTCATCATCATCGCCGGCCGCCCGAGCATGGGCAAGGCGCAGCCGCTCGACGCGCGTGTGAAGACGGAGACGGGCTGGACGCGGATGGGCGAGCTGCGGGTCGGCGATGCACTGGCGTCCATCGACGGACGCGAGTCGCTCGTGTGCGGCGTATTTCCACAGGGCGCGCGGCAGGTCTATCGCGTCAGCTTCTCCGACGGGCGCGCGACCGAGTGCTGCGCGGAGCACCTCTGGCGTGTCCATCATCGCGCGTGGCCCGAGCCGCGGGTCCTCAGCACGGCGCAGATCGCGACGCTCCTGACGAAGCGGCACAACCGGCACAGCCTCTGGGTCGACACGCCGTCGGGCGACGCCGGCCATGCCGAGCCGCTCCCGGTCGATCCGTGGCTGCTCGGCGCACTGCTCGGAGCGGGCGAGCTCTCCGGCGGCGCGCTCCGGTTCTGGACCTCCGATCCGGAGATCCTCGCGCGCGTCGCCGAGCGCGCCGATGGCCAGGCGGCGAGCACGGTCATCGACGCACTGCGGCGGCTGCGGCTGTGGGACATTGCGTCCACCGAGCGGTTCGTCCCCGAGACGTATATGGACGCGCGGCGCGGCGCGCGAGTGGACCTGCTGCGCGGCCTGCTCGACACCGCGGGCGTCGTGGAGCAGCACGGCACGCTGCGTCTGCGCGCCACCAGCGGCCGGCTCGCGCGCGCGGTGGCCGCGCTGGTTCGCTCGTTGGGCGGGTGGTGCTCGGTGCGGCGGCGCTCGCCACGCGCCCCGTACGTGTGCACGATCGACTACGCCGAGCCGAAGGAGCTGGTCACCATCTCGTCGAAGCTGATCCGCACGCTGACCCCGCGCCGGCCGCGCCGCCCGACGTTCGTGGCCGTCGAGCCGACGCGCGTGACCGAGACCCGGTGCATCGCCGTCACGCATCCCTCGCAGCTGTATGTCACCGACGACCACGTGGTCACCCACAACACGGCCTTCGCCCTGAACATCGTCCAGCACGTCGGCGTCACCCTGCGCGGCACCGCGCTGGTGCTCAGTCTCGAGATGTCGGCCCAGCAGCTCGTGCAGCGCATGCTGTGCTCGGAGGCGAAGGTGGACTCGCAGGCGGTGCGCACGGGGTTCCTGTCCTCGTCGGACTGGCACCGGCTCACCGCCGCCGCCGGCCGGCTCTCCGAGGCCAAGATCTTCATCGACGACAGTCCCGGGCTCACCGTCCTCGAGGCGCGCGCGAAGGCGCGGCGGATGAAGGCCGAGCACGGCCTGGACTTGTTGGTGATCGATTACCTGCAGCTGATGCGCGGGCGCGCCGCGCTCGACAACCGCCAGCAGGAGATCTCGGAGATCTCGCGCTCGCTCAAGGCCCTCGCGAAGGAGCTCAACATCCCGGTCGTGGCGCTCTCGCAGCTCTCGCGCGCGGTGGAGGCGCGCGCGCAGCGCGACTTCCGGCCGCAGCTCTCGGATCTTCGCGAATGCGTGACGGGCGACACCCTCGTGCTGCTCTCGGATGGCCGCCGCGTGCCGATCGAGGGGCTCGTCGGCACCGCGCCGGAAGTCCTCGCGATGTCACCACGCGGCACGATCGTGTCCGCCAAGACCGAGCGGATCTGGCGGGTGGGGCGCCGCCGTCTCGTGATGATCCGTCTCGCGTGCGGTCGCTCGATTCGAGCCACCCAGGAGCATCGCCTGTTCTCGCAGCGCGGCTGGGTCAGGGTGAGCGAGCTGACGACGCGCGACGGGCTGGCCGTCGTGGACCACATTCCCCCGGCGGTCCGGGACTACGCGGACACGGTTGACGACACACACGGCGATGGGGAAGGGGTCGACATCGCCTGGGACCGCATCGTCGAGGTCCGGCCCGCGGGCCACGAGCACGTGTTCGATCTGACGGTGCCGGGTCCCGAATCCTGGCTCGCCGACGGCATCGTGAGCCACAACTCGGGCGCCCTCGAGCAGGACTCCGACGTCATCCTCTTCCTCTATCGCGCGCGCGTCTACCGCGAGGACGTGCCGCCGGAGGAGGAGAACATCGCCGAAGTCATCATCGGCAAGCAGCGCAACGGCCCCACCGGCACCATCAAGGTCGTGTTCCTGCCGCAGTACGCGCGGTTCGAGAACGCCGCGGACCACCACCGCCAACCCTCGCCGTTCTGAGCCCGGCGGCCTGCACGGCGTCTGCCGCCACGCTCGCTGGAACGATCCTTGAAGCCCCGTGTAGGCATGAGCAACGACTGCGCGTGCGGCACCCCGTCACATCGGCTCGGCTGTCTGCAGTGCGGAGCCACAGTCTGTCCACGCTGCGCGATCCCCATGGAGTCCGCGACCTACTGCCGGTCCTGCGCGCTCACACTGCTGGACGCCCCAGACGTGCAATCGATCGAGCCGTTCGACGTGAGCTAGCAACACCGAGGCGCGGCCCGGCGCCGCCGGGCCACAACGAACGCTGGGGCGACATCGAAGCGCGCCATGAGTTTCCCCGGAGCGCGAGGAGCGCTGCGGGACATCGAGGCGCGCCACGGGTTTCCCGGGGCGCGACGAGCGTCGGGGGTCTGGGGGCCATTTCGGGGCCCCCAGTCAAATGGAGCGGCCATTGCGGGGCCCCACACCGGCGACGATGATCGAGGCGCGCCGCGGCTTCGCCGAGGCGCGACGAGCGTTGGGGGTTTGGGGGCCATTTCGAGGCCCCCATGTCAATAGGCGTATCATGGCCCGGTGCGTCTGCACGAGCTGAAGCGGCTGTTCGTCGGGACGCCTCTACCGACGGCGCAGTCCCGGCACGAACGCCTCTCCAAGCCCACCGCCCTCGCCGTCTTCGCCTCCGACGCGCTCTCCTCCACCGCGTACGCCACCGAGGAAATCCTGCTCGTGCTGGTCCTCGCCGGCACGGCGGCGCTGTCCTACTCGCTGCCGATCGGCATCGCTATCGCCGCCCTCATCGCCATCGTCGTCTCCTCGTACCGTGAGACGATCCGCGCCTACCCTAAAGGCGGCGGGGCGTACATCGTCTCCAAGGACAACCTGGGGACGTACCCCGCGCTGGTCGCCGGCGCCGCCCTCCTGATCGACTACGTGCTCACGGTGGCGGTGAGCGTCGCGGCCGGCATCGCCGCCGTCACCTCGGCGGTGCCGTGGCTGTTCCGCTACCGCGTCGTGCTGTGCGTGGCGGCGGTGATGGTCGTGGCCATCGTCAACCTGCGCGGCATCCGGGAGTCCGGGCAGCTCTTCGCGGCGCCGACGTACCTCTTCATCCTCAGTTTGTTCGCGCTCATCGCCTACGGCGCCGCGGGTGCCATCTTCAACTTCCTCGGCGAGGCGCCCTACCAGCCGCATCCCCCAGGCCTCGAGGGCATCGGGCTCTTCCTGCTCCTGCGCGCCTTCGCCTCGGGCTGCGCCGCCCTGACCGGCGTCGAGGCCGTCTCGGACGGCGTGCCCGCCTTCAAGTCGCCGGAAGCGCGCAACGCGCGTGTCGTCCTCGCCTGGCTCGGCGTCATCCTCATCACGCTCTTTCTCGGCATCACGTACCTCGCCTACGACTTCGGCATCGTCCCCACCGCCCACGAGACGGTCGTCTCGCAGCTGGCGCGCCACGTCTTCGGCGGCGGCGCCCTCTATTACGAGATCCAGTTCGTGACGATGCTGATCTTGCTACTGGCGGCCAACACGTCGTTCGCCGACTTCCCGCGCCTCGCGTTCTTCCTCGCCCGCGACCGGTTCATCCCACGTCAGTTCGCCACCCAGGGCGACCGCCTGGTGTTCTCCAACGGCATCGTGATCCTGGGCAGCCTCGCCATCGTCCTGCTGCTCATCTTCAAGGGCGACACCCACGCCCTCATCCCGCTCTATGCCGTCGGCGTGTTCGTCTCGTTCACGCTCTCGCAGGGCAGCATGGTGCGCCGCTGGCTGCGCGTGCGGGGTCCGGGCTGGTGGTGGCGCATTGCCCTCAACGGCGTGGGCGCGCTCGTCACCGGGGGGGTCATGCTGACGATCGCGATGACGAAGTTCTCGCACGGCGCCTGGATCGTGGTGCTGCTGATCCCGACCTTCGTCGTCGTCTTCGTCGTCGTGCATCGCCACTACGACGAGGTCGCCCGGCAGCTGTCGCTCGACGACTACTCGCCGCCGTTGCCCATGAGCAACACCGTCCTCGTCCTCGTGGGAGATCTCCACCGCGGCGTCGTCCACGCGTTGCAGTACGCGCAGACGCTCTCCCCGTCGGCCAAGGCGCTCTACGTTGAGACGGATCCCGAGCGGACGCGCCGGCTGGAAGAGCGCTGGGGCAAGTGGGGGCAGGGGCTGCCGCTCATCGTGCTGACCTCGCCCTACCGCTCGCTTCTCGGTCCACTGCTGGGCTACATCGACCAGCTCCAGCGCCACGGCGCCAACCACGTGGTGACCATCGTGCTGCCGGAGTTCATCCCGGCCCGCTGGTGGCAGCAGATCCTCCACAACCAGACGGCGCTCCTCATCAAGGGCACGTTCCTCTTCCGCAAGAAC
>QHSB01000183.1 GCA_003220335.1 Candidatus Rokuibacteriota bacterium | reverse complement strand
AGCGGGGCTACGATCCGCGCGACTTCGTGCTGGTGCCGTTCGGCGGCGCCGGCCCCCTGCACGGCGCCGATCTGGCCGCGCTCCTCGCCATGCGCACGGTCGTCGTTCCGCGCCACCCCGGCGTGCTGTCGACGCTGGGCCTGCTCGGCACCGAGGTGCGCAACGACTACGCGCGCACGCATCTGGAGAAGCCGCCCGACTACGACCTCGGCGCCATCGCCGCCGTGTACGCGGAGCTCGAGGGCCAGGCGCAGGCGTGGCTCGCCGCCGAGGGCGTCGCGCCGGCCGGACAGCGGCTCACGCGTCTGGCCGACCTCCGCTACCGCCACCAGGGCTTCGAGCTCACCGTCCCGTGGCCCGAGCGTGATCTCGCCGTGGACGCGCTGCTCGCGCGCTTCCACGCGCGCCATCGTCGGCTCTATACGTACGCGCTGGCCGACGCGCCGGTCGAGATCGTCACCCTGCGGGTGGCCGCCACCGGCCGCGTGCGGCGCTTCACGCTGCCTTCCCTCACCCGCCGCGGCGCCGCCCGGACCCGGCATCCCCGGCGGCGCGTTTACTTCGCGGGCGCGGGGTGGAACGCCTGCCCGTGCATCGACCGCGAGCGGCTGGGCGTGGGCGCCGTGGTAACGGGCCCCGCCATCGTCGAGCAGCTCGACGCCACCACGGTGGTGCCGCCGGGTCAGCGCGCGACCGTGGATCGCGTCGGCAATCTCGTGATCCGTGCGCGCCGGGGCCCGCGATGAAGCGACGGCCACCGGCGCGGCGGCGGCGTACGCTCGCTCCCGACCCCGTGACGCGGGAGATCATCCGGGGCGCCCTCCGGGCGGCGCAGGCGCACATGGAGGCTGTCATCGAGCGCACCGCGATGTCGCCGTTCATCCGCGAGAAGAACGACTACTTCGCCGGCATCCTCGACGCGCACGGCCGCGTCGTGTGCGGCACCATGGTGCCGCTGTTCGGCAATCTCATGCCGATCATCTTCGAGCAGTACCCGCGCGACACGATGCGGCCGGGCGACCTCTACTGGTACAACGACTGCCACGGCTCACGCGGGGGCGTCTCGCACTCGCCGGACATGGTGTTCGCGGCGCCGGTGTTCCACCGCGGCCGGCTCGTCGCCTTCTCCCAGACCTGGGGCCACTTCTGGGACATCGGCGGCATGCGGGCGGGCAGCATCTCGCCCGACGCGACGGAGATCTTCCACGAGGGGATCATCGTCCCCGCCGTCCGCATCTACCGCGAGGGCGTGCTGAACGACGAGGCGTTCCGCATCTTCGTGCGCAACTCGCGCTTCCCCGAGATCCTCAAGGGCGACATCCGGGCGGTGCTGGCCGGCTGCCAGCTCGGCGAGCGGCGCGTGCTGGAGCTGTTCGAGCGCTTCGGCGCCGACACGGTGCTGGCGGCGTGGGCGCTCTTCGAGCAGCAGTGCCGCGACACCATCCGCAAGACGCTCGAGTCACGCATTCCGGACGGCCGCTACGAGAGCGAAGACGCGGTGGACGGCGACGGCATGAGCGACCGATCCTTCCACGTGCGGATGCGCCTCACCAAGGAGGGCGGCCGCATCACCCTCGACACGCGGGCGAGCGACAACCAGGCGAAGGGCCCGATCAACTTCATCATGCACGAAAGCGTACCGAAGCTCATCGTCGGGATCTATCTGCTCTCGGGGCATCCGACGATCTTGATGAACGACGGCGCCCAGGACGCCATCGACGACGTGCTCGTGCGGCCGGGCAGCATCCTGCAGCCGCACTGGCCGGCCGCGCTCGGCAACCGCGCTCACACGCTGGCGCGCGTGCAATCGAACGTCCTGGCCCTCCTGGCGCTGGCCACGGGCGGCGACGTTCCCGCGCCGAACTCGGTCTACAACATCTACTTCCTGCGCGGCTTCGACCGCGCGCGCAACGAGTTCTTCCTGTGCAGCGACGGCGTGGCGGTGGGCTATGGCGCGCGGCCGTTCGCCGACGGCCTCGACGCCATCTACTACGTGGCCCAGAAAAACTACCCCGCCGAGTTCATGGAGATGGTGTTTCCCCTGCGCCTGCGCCGCTACGCGCTGCACCAGGACTCCGGCGGGCCGGGATGCTACCGCGGCGGCGCCGGCGTGATCCGCGAGATCGAGCTGACCGCCGACGAGGCGATCGTGGCCATCCGTCAGGACAACATCCTGTTTCCACCCGCCGGTGTGAACGGTGGTCAGGCGGGCCGGCCGGGGCAGTGCGTGGTCAACCCGGGCCGTCCCGACGAGCGGCGGCTGGCCCCGATGTCCGACGGCAACGTCCTGCGCCGGGGCGACGTGCTCCGGCTGTCGACGAGCGGCGGCGGCGGCTGGGGCCATCCCTTCGATCGTCCGCTCGAGCGCGTGCGCCGCGACGTCGTGGGCGGCTTCGTGTCCGTCGACGCGGCCCGGGAGGATTACGGCGTCCTCGTCGATGCGAGCGGGATGATCGACCTCGCGGCCACCGAGGCGCGGCGCGCCGGCCCGCGCGGCCCGGTGCGCATGTTCCATCGCCACGGCTACTTCGGCCCGCTCGTGGTGCCACGAGCGGGCACCATTTGCTAAGCTGCGTCTCATGGAGGTGCATGTGGGCAGACTGCTCGTCATGGTCGTGTCGTTGGTACTGGCTGGATACGGAACGGCCGCCGCCCAGATCGTCGACATCGAAGGCCGCTACTGGTTCACTGATCTCGACGCCTCCGCCAAGGTCAAGAGCGGCTCTGCCCCCGGAACTCGTCTCGACCTGGACAGCGACCTTGGCATCGATGGCGGGAATCTCCCGGAGGTCCGGCTCACCATCGCCACCGGCCTGAACAGCAAGATCCGATTCGCCTACACCCATGGCGATTTCGAAGGCGACAAGACGATCGAACGCAGTGTTCAGTTCGCCGGGACGACGTTCACGGCGACCTCCCGCGTCGAGAGCGAGATGGAGTTGCACTACGGCCGAATCGGCTGGGCGTGGCAGTTCATCGCCGTGCCCGGCATCTTCAAGATCGGTCCGTTGCTCGAGCTGAAGGGCCTCGTGATCGATGCGTCGTTGAGAACTCGCGGCGCCGGAGCGAGCGTTCATGACTCGGCGGTGCTCCCCATGGCCTTCCCCACCGTGGGCGCGATGGCCAACGTGACCCCGGTCAAGTGGCTCGACGTGTTCGCCGAGGTCTCCGGCATTCCGTTCGGGGACCTTGGTCACATCGTCGACGCCGAGGCCGGCGTTCGAGTCATTCCGTTGCAGTTTCTCAGCTTCTCGGCGGGCTACCGCGTGCTCGATGTCCGCCTCGGCAAAGACGACAACTTCGCGCGGCTGAACCTCGCCGGGCCATTTCTCGGCGCGTCGCTCCGATTCTAGGGCGGCAGAATCCTGGAGGCTGGTCATGATCCACGGTCGTTCCTGGCTGACGCTCATTCTCGTTCTGACGCTGCTCGCGGCGATCCCGTCGGCGCCGGCCATCGCGCAGACGCGGTTCGTCTTCGCGAACGAGAGCCCCTACGACACGATGGATCCGCACGCGGCCTTCGACGTCGGGCGCGTGGCCGTGCGTCTGAACCTGTACGACGGGCTCTACCGCTGGCTCGACAATCCGCCGAAGCTCGAGCCGTGGCTGGCCGAGAGTCACACCGTGTCCTCGGACGGCCTCACGTACACCTTCAAGCTGCGTCGCGGGGCCAAATTCCACGACGGCGCCGAGGTGACCGCCGAGGATGTCCGCTACAGTACCGAGCGCATCCTTGCTGGCAAGAAAGGGGCGGCCGCCCTGCTGGCCACCATGGTCGCGCCCGGGACGACCAAGGCGCTCGATCGGCACACCGTCCAGTTCACGCTCATCAAGCCCGCGTCGATCTTCCTGGCCGTCGTGCCCGAGGTGCACGTGGTGAACACCGCCCTTCTCAAGAAGAACGAGAAGGACGGCGACGCGGGCGCCGCGTGGCTGACGAGCAACGACGCCGGCTCGGGGTCCTACATGCTCACGCGATACGATCCGGCCGTCGGCTTCATCGCCCGGCGCTTCGCCGGACACTTCCTGCCGTGGGGCGCCAAGCCCATCGAGGAGATCGAGTTCCGGCTCGTCAAGGAAGACAACACGCGCGTCCTCGGCATGATCAAGGGGGATTACCAGGGCACGGGCGGCTACCTGCCCAACGACCAGGTCAAGCGCCTGCGCGAGGCGCCGAACGTGAAGATCGTCGAGCAGGAGTCGATGCGGATCATGATGTTCCAGATCAACAACCAGCGGCCGCCGCTCAACGACGTCCACGTGCGCCGCGCCATCAGCTACGCGTTCGACTACGACGGGTTCAACAAGGACATCCTGGGCGGCACGGTGGAGCGCAATCCGGTCCCCATCCCGAACAACCTCTGGGGCGTGCCCAAGGACGTGAAGGGCTACACGTACGACGTCGACCGGGCGAAGGCGGAGCTGGCCAAGGCCACCGCGAAGGTGGACCGCCCGATCACCGTGGGCTACCTCCAGGGCTTCAGCCAGACCGAGCAGGCCGCCACGGTGATGGCCAACGGCCTGCGCAAGGCGGGGATCGAGACCAAGCTCACGAGCGAGCTGTGGCCGGCCATGGTGGAGCGGATGAAGAAGCCGGAGACGTCGCCGGACCTCGTCGTGTACTGGATCAGCACCTACTACGCCGATCCCAACAACTGGATCGGCGAGATGTTCCACTCCGGGCAGTGGGGGACGTTCAAGGCGTCGAGCTTCTACAAGAATCCGAAGGTCGACGAGCTGCTCGACGTGGCGCTCCGGTCCACCGACCGCAAGGTGCGCGACAAAGCGTACCAGGAGGCGGCGCGCATCGTGGTGGACGACGCGGCGGGCGTGTGGATCTACAACACCAAGTACTTCGGGCCGTGGGCGAAGAACCTCGAGGGCATCCGCTTCAGCCCGATCGGCAACGGCCAGGAGATTCGCTGGATTCATTACCGTTGACTCGGAGGGGGGCTCCGCCCCTCATCCTCGTCGGAGGGGGCCTCGACGGCCCCCTCCGAAACCTCCCCCAGGATCGATTGCGCCGGCGAAGCCGGCGCTCGGAATCTGCTTAGAGTAGTTTGGCGATGAGGCTCCTTGCGCTGTTGCTGCATCGGTTGGCGTGGTTCGTGCCGACGCTGCTGGGATTGCTCGTCGTCACGTTTGTGATCTCGCGGGTGATTCCAGCGGATCCGGTGGGGCTGGTGGCGGGGGAGACGGCTACACCGGCGCAGGTGGCGGCGCTGCGGCGCGAGCTCGGGTTCGATCGGCCGCTGCCCGTGCAGTTCGTCGATTACGTCGCGCGGCTGGTGCGCGGCGACATGGGGCAGAGCCTCTACACCCGGCGGCCGATCGCCGCGGATCTCGCGCACCGCCTGCCGGCCACCATCGAGCTGACCGTGGTCGCCATGGTCGTCTCCGTCGTCGTCGGCATTCCGCTCGGCGTCCTCTCCGCGCTCTGGCGCAACTCGCTGCTCGACCACACCCTCCGGGTC
>QHSB01000182.1 GCA_003220335.1 Candidatus Rokuibacteriota bacterium | reverse complement strand
CATGCATCGGCCGCTGCAGGGTGAGTGGGTGGGCATGGACTCTCTGTCGGTGTACGAGGACAACGGGGTCGGTCTCGCCGACACGCGGCTGCACGACGCCCGCGGCCCCATCGGGCGGGCGCTGCAGAGCCTCGTCGTGGAGAGGCGCGATTAGTGACGTGGGGGGCCACGACATGGCCCGCCTGATTACATGGGGGCCTCGACACGGCCCCCAAACCCCCCAACGTTCGGGACGCCCCGGCGGAGCCGTGGCGCCCCTCTACACCCCCAACGCTCGGAGCCCCGGGAAACCCGTGGCGCTCCTCGATCACGCGCTCAGCTCCTCGATCACGCGCCCAGCACTCGGCGCAACCATGAGCTGATGTCGGCGATCTCCTCCGCGCACACCGAGTGCTCCATCGGGTAGTCGTGCCACTCGACGCGGTAGCCCGCGCTCTCGAGCAGCTTGCGCGACATCTGCGCGCGCTCGATCGGGATCAGCGGATCGTGCAGACCGTGGGCCATGAAGATCGGCACGTCGCGGTTGGCGGCGCTGGCCTCCGCGGCCAGCGTGTCGGCGACCGGCAGGTACGTCGAGAGCGCCATGATTCCGGCCAGGCGCTCGGGGTGACGCAGTCCCGTCTGCAGCGCGATGGCGCCGCCCTGCGAGAACCCCGCGAGCACCAGGCGTGAGGCCGGGATCCCGCGCTTCTTTTCGCGCTCGAGCAGCTCCTCGACGGCCGCCTGCGAGGCGCGCACGCCGGCCGCGTCCTCGCGCCGCACGCCCCCGAGCCCGTAAACGTCGTACCACGCACGCATCACGGCGCCGCCGTTGATGGTGACCGGCTGCATCGGCGCGTGCGGGAAGACGAAGCGCACGGGCAGCGAGTCGGGCAGGTCGAGCTCCGGCACGATCGGCTCGAAGTCGTGGCCGTCGGCGCCGAGGCCGTGCAGCCAGATCACAGACGCCGTCGGCGCCCGGCCCGTCTCGAGCTCGAGCGCGGCAAGCAACGAGGTCAGCGCTCGACGGCGTCGAGAAGGCGCTGCAGGAAGCCGGGGATGTGCGGCTTGTCGATCCAGCGCACGACGGCGACGAGGTCGTCGTCGGGATCGATCCAGATGAGGCTGCTACCGGCGCCGCGCGCGGCGAAGGCGCCGGCGCGGCCGACGTCGAGCCACCAGAGCAGGCCGTACTCCGGATTGATCGGGCAGGGCCGCCGGCACTCGTCCACCCACGAGGCCGGCAGGAGAGGCACCTCGCCCCAGCGGCCGCGCAGCAGGTGCAGCAGTCCGAAGCGCGCGTGATCGCGCGCGGACATCCACAGGCCCCCGCCCCAGTGCGAACCGCCGGGCACCGACGGCATCGGCCGCCCGTCGATGTCCACCCACGCGTTGTCGTACGGCCGCCACTCCCACGTCGAGGACGCGCCGATCGGCGCCATGATCGCCTCCCGGAGGACGTCGGGAAGGGGGCGACGAAACAGCTGCAGCAGCGACAAGCTGAGGCGGTTCACGCGGACGTCGTTGTACTCCCAGAGCGTGCCCGGCGGCCGCATCGGGCGCGGCACGCCCTTGTCGGTCTGGCCGAAGTCGGCCTTGCCGAGGTCACGGTTGTGGTCGATCGAATCGGGCTTGCCGAACAGCGTGCCCGACCACTCGCTGGTCTGCTGCAGGAGGTGGCGCCACGTGATCGCGCGGTTCTGCTCGGAGTCGAAGTCGACGTCACGCGCCGCCTCGCTCACGCGATGGTCGAGGCTCTTGATGAGGCCGCGCCCGACGGCGACACCGGCCAGCGCCGCCAGATAGCTCTTGGCGATGCTGAAGGACATCTCCACGCGCTCGGTGTCGCCCCACTCCGTGACGAGACGGCCCCCGCGCACGACGAGGCCACTCGGCCCACCGCGCGGCCGCACCGGCCCCAGCACGGCGCTGTCCGGCTCGTCGGCCACGCCGATGTAGCGGCCGTCGGCCAGACGGAAATCGCGGCGCCACTTCGTCTCGTGGGCGAGGTGATACGCGATCGCATCGTCGAGCCGCTGCGGATCGAGCCCCGCGTCGGCGGGCTTCATCGTGGGCCAGTCGCCCGGCGGCGGGACACGCATGGGCGCCCTCCGCGCGGTGCTCACGCCCGGGCCGCGGCGATCCCCGTCGCGCAGGCGACGCCGGTGCCGCCGTGGCCGCAGTAGCCCCAGGGATTCTTGCTGAGGTATTGCTGGTGATAGCCCTCCGCGTAGTAGAACTCCGGCGCGTCGAGGATCTCCGTGGTGATGTGCCCATGACCGGCCGCACTCAGCGCGCGCTGGTAGGCGTCGCGCGAGGCCTCGGCGGCCTTCCGCTGCTCGGGCGAGTACACGTAGAGGCCGGAGCGGTACTGCGTGCCGACGTCGTTGCCCTGACGCATGCCCTGCGTGGGATCGTGGCCCTCCCAGAACACCTTCAGCAGCGTCTCGTACGACACGGACTTCGGATCGAAGACGACCAGCACGACCTCGTTGTGGCCCGTGCGGCCCGTGCAGACCTCCTCGTACGTCGGATTTGGCGTGAGGCCGGCGGCGTAGCCGACGGCGGTCGTGACGACGCCGGGCGTGAGCCAGAACGCCTTCTCGGCGCCCCAGAAGCAGCCGAGCCCGAACATCGCGGTCTCGGTGCCGGCGGGGAACGGCGGCGTCAGCGGCCGCCCGCTCACGTGATGCGTCGCGGGCACGGGCATGCGCTCCGCGCGTCCGGGCAGCGCGGTCTCCTTCGTCGGCATCGTGATCTTGGACGAGCCCCACATGGTCAGTGACCTCCGGCCTCATTGTCACGGCGAAGCGCGCGACGGTCAACAGCGCGCGCTTGCGTTCGGCGCGGGAAACTGCTCTGCTATCGGCCGCTCGAACCCACGGAGGTGGCCAATGAAGGCCCAGCGACGCGTGTTCATCCTCGCAGCGATCGTCGTGCTCGCCGCGGCGCCCGCCGCGCAGGCGCAGCTCGCGGTCACGTCCAACGACAACAAGGTCATGCTCGACAACGGCACCGTGAAGATCGTGCAGAACCCCGCGCCGGACACGGTGACGATCCTCGACCTCACGGCGTCGCCCCCGCGCGTGGTCGCCGAGATCGCCGTGCCGGGCAGCGTGGTGGGCCCGCCGCTCAGTGTCGCGCTCACGCCGGACGAGAGCCTGGCCCTCGTGGGGTCGTCGAGCAAGGTGGACCCGGGCGATCCGACGAAGACGGTGCCCGACACCCGTGTGTCCGTCATCGATCTGAAAGCGTCGCCGCCGGCGGTGATCGCGACGCTGGAGGCGGGCCGGAGCGCGGCCGGCATCTCGATCAACCGCCGGGGCACGCTCGCGCTCGTCGCCAACCGGAGCGAGGGCACCGTGTCGGTGTTCTCGATCTCCGGCAAGACGGTGACACCGGTGGGCAAGGTGACGATCGCCGACGAGAAGTCCGGCACCAGCCACGCCGTCTTCACGCCGGACGGTACGATGGCGCTGGTGACGCGCGATGGCGATCACAAGATCTCCGTGCTCTCGGTCGACGGGACCAAGGTGGAATACACCAAGCGCGATATCAACGCCGGGCTCCGGCCCTACGGCATCGACGTGTCGTCGAAGGGCGACTTCGCGGCCGTCGCCAACATCGGCATCGGCCAGGGCGACACCGACACGGTCAGCCTCATCGACGTTCGCGCGAAGCCGCCGCGCGTGGTCGAGACGGTCAGCGTCGGTCAGACGCCGGAGGGCATCAAGGTCTCGCCCGACGGCAGGCACGTCGCGGTCGTGGTGATGAACGGCAGCAACAAGGCGAAGGAGTCGCCGTTCTACGGCGACAGCGGCCGGCTCGTGGTGCTGCGCGCGAAGGGCATGAAGCTGACCAAGGTCGCCGAGGCGCCGATCGGCCACTGGTCGCAGGGCGCGGCCTTCTCGCCCGACGGCAAGACGATCCTCGTGGGCAACATGGTCGAGAAAGATGTGCAGGTCTTCTCGTTCGACGGCCGCTCGCTGAAGGAGGTCGGCCGCATCAAGGTCAACGGCGGCCCGGCGGCCGTGCGCACCGCGGAGAAATGACGCGAACGTCCGACTCGGCTCGCGCACCGTCTATTACGGCTGGGTGATCGTCGCCGCGCTGTCGGTGACGGAGACGGTCACCTGGGGAATCGTCTACTACGGGTTCCCCGTCTTCTTGCGGCCGATGGAGCAGGACCTCGGCGCCTCCCGCGTGGCGGTGACCGCGGCCTTCTCCATCGGCCTCGGCGTCTCGGCGCTGGCCAGCATCTCCGTCGGCCGCTGGCTCGACGCGCGGGGCCCGCGCGCGCTGATGACGGCGGGCTCGGTGCTGGCCACCGCGCTCACGTTCGCGTGGGCGCGCGTGGAGAGCCTGCCCGCGCTCTACGCGGTCTGGTTCCTGATGGGCTTCGCGATGGCCGCCACGCTCTACGAGCCCGCGTTCGCCGTCGTGGTCTCCTGGTTCGCGCGCGGCCGCGACCGCGCGCTGCTCACGGTGACGCTCGTAGCCGGCCTCGCCAGCACGATCTTCATGCCGATCGAGGCCGCGCTGCTCGAGCGCCTGGGCTGGCGCAGCGCCCTGACCGTGCTCGCCGTCGTGCTCGGCCTGATCACGATTCCGATCCACGCGCTGCTCCTGCGTCAGGGCACGGCCCACGCGTCCGCCGCCGTCGACGCGACGGCGGCGAGCCTGTCGCTGGGTCAGGCCGCGCGAACCGCGGTCTTCTGGGTGCTCTCGGTGGCGTTCCTCGTGTCCAACTTCGCGACGGCCGCCGTCACCACGCACCTGATCCCGTTCCTCGTCGACCGCGGCTACGCCGCGGCGACGGCGGCGGCGGTGATCGGCTGGACGGGCGCGATGCAGCTGGCCGGGCGCGTGCTGTTCGTGCCGATCTCCGCGCGGCTGGGCGCGCGGGTGATGGTGGCCGCCGTGTTCGTCGCCCAGGCGCTCGGCATCGCGCAATTGCCGTTGCTCGCGCGCGTCGGCACCCTCGTGCCGTTCATCGTCCTGCAGGGTGCGGCCAACGGTATGGCCACCCTGGCCCGCGCCACCTCGCTGGCCGAGATCTTCGGCGCGCGCAACTACGGCGCGATCTCCGGCGCCGTCGCGCTGGGCGCCAACGGCGCGCGCGCCGTCGGCCCCGTGGGGGCCTCGCTGCTGCTGCTCGGTCTCGGCTCGTACCCGGCCGTCTTCTGGGCGCTCGCCGCGTCACTGGTCGCCGCCGGCGGCGCCGTGCTGTTCGCGGACAGGAGCACGCGCGCCGGCGACTGATTACCCTGGGCGAATCCCGGCCAGTGGTCCGAGAATAGCCGCCCGGCACGTCGATGGCGTACGAGGCGTGGCCGGCCGCGGCGCCGGCGACCCCACGAGTTGTGGTCCGAGCCCGCACCCGCCCTGGCACGTTCGTCGCACCTATGGGGGCGGGATGGACTGGCTCAAACACCCGATCTTCACGCGCTTCTCGCTCTTCTGTCTGATCGGGATCGTGACCCTCGCCCTCGGCATGGGCGCCGCACTCTCCGCGCTGTTGACGCGGGCCGTCTCGGAGTGGGAGTGGCAGAACACGGCGGCCCTGGTCCGGCGCGAGGTCGAGCGGGAGGGGCTTCAGCGCGTCTTCACCGAGCCCGGCGGCCCCGGGACGCGCCAGCGCTGGGGACGCGTGCCCTCATCGGTCAGCGCTTTCCCGGCAACGACGAGCTGCAGCGTGCGCTCGCGGGCGCCGTCGAGGTCGAGATCAAGCGGCTCGGCAAGTCGGAGCAGCGCTACGAGCGGCCGAAGTTCGGGACGCTCGCCGAGGTCTACGTGCCGATCTTCGCCGCCGACGGCCGGGTACTCGGCGTCGTGGAGGTCTACAAGACGCCGGATCGCCTGCTCAACACCATCCGCTGGAGCCGCATGATCATCTGGGCGATCTCGCTCACCGGCGGCGCGATGCTCTACCTCGTGCTGCTGCCACTGCTGATGCAGATGTACCGGCGCCAGGTCGAGGAAGAGATGCTGCGCCAGCACGCGGCCCGACTCGAGGAGCAGGTCGAGCAGCGCACGCAGCAGTTCATGCAGGCCCAGAAGATGCAAGCCCTGGGACTGCTGGCGGGCGGCATCGCGCACGACTTCAACAACATGCTGACAGTCATCTTCGGTCGCGCCCAGATTCTCCTGGCCCGGCTCCCGAACAGCGCGCGGGCGCGCGAGGACGCCGACGCCATCGGAGAGGCGGCCGAGCGCGCCGCCGCGCTCACGCGGCAGCTGCTCGCCTTCAGCCGCAAGCAGCGCCTCGAGCGGCGCACCATGGACCTCAACACCGCGATCGTCGACATGGCCAAGATGCTCCATCGGCTGATCGGTGCGAACATCAGCGTGGTGACGGCGCTCAACCACAGCGCCGGCTGGGTCAACGTCGACCGTGCCCAGCTCGAGCAGGTGATCCTCAATCTGGCCGTGAACGCGCGCGACGCCATGCCCAACGGCGGCCAGCTCACGCTCGCCACCACCACCCTCGACGGCGACAGCGCGGGCTCAGTGCCGGCGTCGCTGCCGGCCGGCCGCTTCGTGCAGCTCATCGTGAGCGACACCGGCGTCGGCATGGATCCGGCCACCCAGGCGCGCATCTTCGAGCCGTTCTTCACGACCAAGCCGGTCGGCGAGGGCACCGGGCTCGGGCTCTCGACCGTGTACGGCATCGTCGAGCAGCACGATGGCCACGTCGTCGTCGAGAGCGCGCCGGGTCAGGGCACGACCTTCAGGGTCTATCTGCCGCGCGTCGACGAGCCGGCGCCGGCGGCGCAGCCGGCGCCGGGCAGCCCGCGCACGGGCTGGGAGACGATCCTCGTCGCGGAAGACGACCCGGCCGTCCGCATGCTCGCGAGCGACATGCTGCGCGAGCACGGCTATACGGTCCTGACGGCGGCCGACGCGGACGAAGCGCTGCACGTCGCCGAGCGGCACGGCGCGCGGATCCACCTCCTGCTGACCGACGTGATGATGCCCGGGATGAGCGGGTTCCAGCTCGCCGGGGCGTTCACGGCCGTCAGGCCGGAAGCGCGGGTGCTGTACATGACGGGCTACGCGGAGATGCCGCCCGTGCCCGATGCCGCGATCGTGCAGAAGCCGTTCACCGTGTTCGCCCTGATGGAGGCCGTGCGCCGGACGCTCGAGCGCTCCGAGCGGAACGGCCACGTCGTCTCGACCGCCTGACGGCGCCGCTCCCCCGCGCGGCGCTCCCCCGCGAGGTTGACAGTCTGCGGGTCGCACCGCATAGTGACCACGATTCCCTCATGACCCAACCACGAACGGTCGGAGAGCTTCGTAACCGCGGCTACGCGTCGAAGTCGGTCAAGCAGGAGATGCGCGACAACCTCGTCGCCCGGCTGCGCCGGGGCGAGTCCTTCCTGCCCGGCATCGTCGGCTACGACGAGACGGTGATCCCCCAGATCGAGAACGCCGTGCTGAGCGGCCAGGACGTCGTGCTGCTCGGTGAGCGCGGCCAGGCCAAGACGCGGATCGCGCGGCTGCTCACCGGCCTGCTCGACGAGACGGTGCCCGTGCTCGCGGGCTGCGAGATCAACGACGATCCGCTGGCGCCGATCTGCGCCGCGTGCCGGCAGCGCGTGGCCGAGCGCGGCGACGCCGTCGAGGTGGCCTGGCTCCCGCGTGACCGGCGTTACGGCGAGAAGCTGGCCACTCCCGACATCACCATCGCCGACCTCATCGGCGAGGTCGACCCGATCAAGGTGGCCGAGGGCCGCTACCTCGCCGACGAGCTGACCATCCACTACGGGCTGCTGCCGCGCACGCATCGCGGGATCTTCGCGCTCAACGAGCTGCCGGACCTCGCCGAGCGCATCCAGGTCGGGCTGCTCAACATCATGGAGGAGCGCGACGTCCAGATCCGCGGCTACAAGGTGCGGCTGCCCCTCGACGTCTACGTCGTCGCCAGCGCGAATCCGGAGGACTACACGAACCGCGGCCGTATCATCACACCGCTCAAGGACCGCTTCGGCTCGCAGATCCGCACGCACTACCCGCGCCGCGTGGCCGACGAGATCGCGATCATGGAGGCCGAGCGCACGGCCTTCGCCGCCGACGGCGTGCGCACGACGACGCCCGAGTACATGAAGCAGATCGTCGCCGAGCTGACGCACCTGGCGCGCAAGGCGACCGAGATCAGCCAGCGCTCCGGGGTCTCCGTGCGCGTGAGCATCTGCAACTACGAGAACCTCGTGTCCAGCGCGCTCAAGCGGGCCATCCGCCTCGGCGAGAAGGACGCCGCGCCGCGCGTGAGCGACCTGGGGGCGCTCGTCGCCTCCACCGCCGGCAAGATCGAGCTGGAGACGCTCGGCGACACGAGCGAGGACAAGGTCCTCGGCAAGCTCGTGCAGCGCGCCGTGCTCAACGTCTTCAACCGCTCGCTGACGCCGGCCGAGGTGGACCCGGTGGTCACCGCCTTCCAGGGCGGGCTCAGCGTGCAGGTGTCCGACACCATGCCGTCGGCGGAGTACGTGCGCCAGGCGGAGAAGACGCCGGCCTTGCGCGCGGCCACCCACAAGCTCGGCGGCGACGGCGCCTCCGGCCTCGCCTCGGCCGTGGAGTTCGTGCTCGAGGGGCTGCACCTGAGCAAGAAGC
>QHSB01000235.1 GCA_003220335.1 Candidatus Rokuibacteriota bacterium | reverse complement strand
AGCGCGCGATGATCGCCGAGGCCAACCTCGCGTGGCGGCCGGCGCTCAACGTGATGGATGCCCTGGAGGCGTTCGTGGACGGCGGGCCGGAGGCGGGCACGCGGGCCGCGCCCGGCGTGTTCCTGGCCAGTGACGACCGCTGCGCCCTCGACGCCGCCGCCATCGCCCTCCTGCGCCAGCACGGGATGAAGGGCCCCGCCGCGAGCGGGCCCATCGCGCGTACCGATCAGCTCGCGCGGGCGCTGGCCCTCGGGATCGGCGCCGCTCCGAACACCGTGGACGTCGTCCCGGCGTCGCCGGCCGCCGGCGACGTGGCCAAGCGGCTCGCCGACGCGCTGGCGCAGGGCTGAGGCGGTGGCGAAGCGTTCGGGCGCCACCGACGACCTGAGCCGCTACGGCCGGCTCGCCGAGTACAACCGCAAGCGCCGCTTCGACGTCACGCCCGAGCCGCCCGGGCGCGCGGGCAAGAAGAAGCCCACGCGCGCGCTCGAATTCGTCGTGCAGAAGCACCGCGCGAGCCATCTGCACTACGACTTCCGCATCGAGCACGAGGGCGTGATGCTCTCGTGGGCGGTGGCCAAGGGCCCGTCGCCCGACCCGAGCGTGCGGCGGCTCGCGATGATGACCGAGCCGCACCCGATGGACTACAACGACTTCGAGGGCGTGATCCCCGAGGGCGAGTACGGCGGCGGCACCGTGATGATCTGGGACCGCGGCACGTGGGAGCCCGAGAGCCCCGACGTGAACAAGGCCCTCGCCAAGGGCGACCTCAAGATGCGCCTGCACGGCAAGAAGATGAAGGGCTCGTGGGTGCTCGTGCGGATGCGCGACCGCCAGTGGCTGCTGATCAAGCATCGCGACCAGCACGCTTCCGCCACGCTCGACCTGACGCTCGAGAAGCCGAAGTCCGTCGTCTCGCGCCGCTCCATGGTCGGCATCGCGCGCGCGGCCGGCGCCAGCGCGCGCCAGCTGGAGCAGGCCGCCGGCGCCGATCCGCCGCGCTCGACCGCGAAGCCCGCGTGAGCGTCCCCACCGGCGTGAAGCCGATGCTGGCCACGCTGGTGGACGCGCCCTTCCACGAACCGGGCTGGGTCTACGAGGAGAAGTACGACGGCATTCGCATCCTGGCGGAAAAGGACGGCCGCCGCGTGCGCCTGGTCACGCGCAACCTGATCGATCGAAGCGCCGATTTTCCCGAGGTCGCCGCGGCCGTCGCGAAGCTGCCCGCGCCCACGCTCCTGCTCGACGGCGAGGTCGTCCTCTTCGATCCCAAGGGGATCTCGCGCTTCGGGCTGTTCGGCGCCGACACGCGCGGCAAGCCGGTGTACGTCGTCTTCGACGTGCTCTACGCGCGGGGCCGTGATCTGCGGCGGCTACCGCTCGCGGAGCGCCGCGCCATCCTCGAGAAGGAAGTTCGCCCCGGCGGTCCGCTGCGCCTCGCGCGTCGGCTGGCCAGCGATGGATTCAAGGCGTTCGAAGCAGCGCGCGAGCGCGGGCTCGAGGGCATCGTGGCCAAGGACGCGGCGTCGGCGTACGAG
Source organism: Candidatus Rokuibacteriota bacterium (assembly GCA_003220335.1). Classification (GTDB taxonomy): domain Bacteria; phylum Methylomirabilota; class Methylomirabilia; order Rokubacteriales; family CSP1-6; genus AR12. The sequence goes on along the minus strand of QHSB01000235.1, from coordinate 15,396 downwards.
ACTGGCAAGCGCTCCCCGGCCTGGCGCAAGGTGAAGGTCCGCGCGGAGGAGGAGTTCGTGATCGGCGGCTACACGGCGCCCGAGGGCGCGCGCACGCACTTCGGCGCGCTGCTGATCGGCGCCTTCGACGACGGCCGGCTGCGCTACGCGGGCAAGGTGGGTACCGGCTTCACCGGCAAGACGCTCGCCGATCTCGCGCAGCGCTTTGCGCGGCTTCGTCGCGCGACGTCGCCGTTTGCCGATGCGCCGCGCATGCGGGATGCGACGTGGCTCGAGCCGACGCTCGTCGCCCAGATCGGGTTCATGGAGAAGACGGGCGACGGCAAGCTGCGTCATCCCACCTTCCTCGGCCTGCGCGACGACAAGCCCGCGGCCGAGGTGCGCTGGCAGCCTCACACCGCATAACGGGCGCGGATCGCGTCGAGGGCGCGGCGGCGCGATTCGGCGGGCTCCAGGCCCGCGTCCTCGACCTCTTTCAGCGCGGTCGCGAGGCCCTCGTCCTTGATTTCCTGCAGCGCCCACGTCGAGTAATCGTGCTGTTTGAGGTGCCACGCCCACGTCTGCTCGTCGACGCCCTCGGCCAGCTCGACGAAGCGCACGAGATTCGCCGCGCGCAGGTTCAGCGCGCCCGCCGGTCCGCGGAAGTAGAAGGATCGATCCGGCGGCAGCTCGCCCTCCGTGTACTTGCGCACGTGGCGCCGGTGTTGCACGCGGCGCTTCGCGAGGCGGAACCGCCACGCGCGGGGCTCGGGCCCGAGCCACGCGATGGCGATCTCTCCCTGCGCCAGCGGCCCGCCGGACAGCGTGGGGGCCGTCCCGCCCGCGGCGGCGGTGCGCACGGTCGCCGCGAACGCTTCCAGCTCGGTGGCGGCCACGACGTTGGGCAGCACGCGGACATCGGGCGCGAGGTCGGTCACGGCCAGCGTGATCATGCACAGCGACTCCGCGCCGCCGCGCAGTAGGTCGACGACGGGGGAGCCGTCGGCGGGCGCGATGTGGTGCGCCTCGTCGAGGATCAGCCAGTGCGGCAGCCCGGTGGTCGAGCGCACGAACGCCACCGCGCTGAGCGCTTTCGTGGCGTAGGCGACCTTCTCCGCGCGTGACATGGCGGAGAGGTTGAGCACGAGGCTGGTGCGCGGCTGGTGCAGGAGCTGACGCAGCTCGTCCGGCGTCGGCAGCGCGCGCTCGCTGCTGCCTCCCAGCACGACCACGCGCTCGATCTCGGCGAACGTCTGGTAGTCGCCCTCGGGGTCGATCAGCAGCACGGAGCGCCCGCTCTCGACGAGCCGCTCGACGAGGAGCCCGGTCAGCGTCGACTTGCCGCTCGCCGAGGGGCCGACGATCAGCAGGCGCGTGGCGTGTGGCGAGATCGTGACCGGCTCGCGGTCGTCGGACTCGCCGAGGATCAGGCGATGACGCGTCAACCGCGGCATGAGCTCGACGAGATCGTTGACGAGGTGCTCCTCGATGAACTCGATCACGCCGCGCGAGCCCGGCGCGCGAGTGACGTAGTCGGCGCGCTCGCGCAGCGCGGGGATGGCGTCGGCCACCGCCACCGCGCACTCCGACATCGCGAGGAACGCGTGGTCGTTCTCGGCGTCGCCGATCCCGATGCTGTTGTGCGGCGAGAGCGCGAGCACGGTCAGCGCGGCTTCGAGCCCGGTGCCCTTGGTCACGCCGCCGGGCAGCAGCATGAGCGCGCCCTTGTTGAACACCAGCGTGCGCTCGACGCCCGTCTCGCGGATCGCGGCCAGCGCCGCCTCCGCATACGCCTCGACGGTCGCGATGATCGAGGAGCCGACGTCGAAGGGCACGCCGCGCCGCCGCAGCTCCTCGATCAGCGCCGGCTCCGGCGGGTCGCCCAGCACCTTGGCCTCGCGCGACTCGGGGAAATAGAGGAGGGCGCCGTTCTCGGCCACGACCGCGTCGAAGAGGTGGTCCACGTCGGGGCAGACGGCTCTCAGATCTGGCAGCATGCGGCCGGTGACCAGCAGAACCTTGCGGCCGGACTCGCGGACGCGGGTCAGCGCGCGCGCGATCTCCGTGGAGCACCGGCCGCCGTCCGCGATGGTGCCGTCGTAGTCACAGGCCAGGACGTGAACGTTCACTGCGGCTAGAACCCGTGCATTCACCGTACCACGCAGTCTCCGGGCGCACGCTGAGAACGCCCGGAATGCTCAGCGGCCGCTTGGCATCAGTTCTTCGCGGGTGGCGCCAGCGCGATCGCGCCGGTGGCAGCGAGGCGCTCGATCTCGGCCGGCGCCACGCCGATCTCGCCGAGGATCTCGGCGGTATGCTCGCCGAGCAGTGGCGCGGGACGGCGGATCGCCGCCGGCGTGACGGAGGCGCGCACGGGGAAGTTCAGCATGCGCGCGGTGCCGTAGCCGGGCTGCTCGACCTCGGCGATCACCTCGAGATGCTTGACCTGCGCGTCGGCGAAGACCTCGTCGAGCTCGTAGACGGGTCCGGCCGCGATCGACGCGCGCTCGAAGCGCTCGAGCCACTCGGCGGTGGTGGCGCCGGCCAGCGCCGTCTCGACGCGGGCGCGGAAGTCGTCGTAATGGATCAGCCGCGCGTCGTTGGTGGCGAACCGCGGATCGCTGGCGAGGGTGGCGTCGCCCAGCGCCGTGCAGAAGCGCTCGTACTGGTCGGGGTTCATCATCACGACCTGGATCATGCCATCCCGCGTCGGATAGGCCTCGGCCGGCGTCAGGTTGGCGTTGCGGTTGCCCATGCGCCTGGGCCGCACGCCGGTGTCGAAGTACTGCGCGACGGGGTCGGGTAGCAGGCTCAGCGTCGAGGCCAGAAGATTCACGTCGAGGTGCTGGCCGGCGCCCGTGCGGAAGCGGTGCACGAGCGCCGCGTTGACGGCGCCGAACGCGCAGAACGCCGCCGCGAGGTCGGACACCGAGCCGCCGACCCGGGTGGGCGGGTGGCCCGGCATGCCGGTGAGGCCCATGAGCCCGCTCATGCCCTGGGCGATCGTGTTGTAGCCGGGACGCCTGGCGTACGGTCCCGTCTGGCCGAAGCCGCTGACCGAGGCGTAGACCACGCGCGGGGTGACCGCGCGCACCGCCTCGTAACCCAGGCCGAGCTTGGCGGCCACGCCCGGCAGGAAGTTCTCGATCACGACGTCGGCGCGGCGCGCCAGGTCGAACGCCAGGCGCGCCCCCTCCGGGTGCTGCAGCTCGACCGCGATCCCGCGCTTGCCCCGGTTGACGGCGGCGAAGGCCGCGCTCATGCCGTCGCCGCCCCGCCAGGCCCGGAGGTCGTCGCCGCGCCCCGGGCGCTCGAGCTTGACCACGTCGGCACCGAGGTCGGCCATGAGGGTGGCGCAGTAGGGGCCGGCGATCACCCGGGAGAGGTCGAGAACGCGGATGCCGCTGAGCACGCGGCCGAGTATAATCCGGGACCACTGTCCGTGTGGTACCGGAGTGGAGGAAACCATGAAACGATTCGTCGTCCGACGGGTCGGGTACGCGCTGCTCTCGCTGGTCGTGCTGTCGGCGACGATCTTCGTCTTCGTCCGGCTCACCGGCGATCCCTCGGTTCTGCTCGTCGAGCCCGGCGCGAGCAAGGCCGACATCGACGCGATCCGCACGGACCTCGGCCTCGACCGTCCGCTGCTCGTGCAGTACGCGGTCTTCGTGAAGGGACTGCTCAAAGCCGACTTCGGCCGGTCCTTCTATTACCGCACCCCGGTGCTCGAGCTCTACCTCGAGCGGTTGCCGAACTCGCTGCTGCTGGCGGTGGTCGCGATGGCGTTCTCACTCGCCATCGGCATCCCGAGCGGCATCCTGGCCGCCGTGCGCGTGAACGGCGGCTGGGACCGCGCCGGCAAGATCTTCGCGCTGCTGGGACTGTCGATGCCGTCGTTCTGGGTGGGACTCCTGCTCATCCTCTTCTTCTCCGTGTACCTCGGCTGGCTGCCGTCCTCCGGCTCCGGCACCCCGTGGCACGTGCTGATGCCGGCCTTCGCGCTGGGCTGGTACTTCGCGGCCGCGCACATGCGGCTCACGCGCAGCTCGATGCTGGAGGTACTGGGCTCGGAGTACATCAAGCTCGCGCGCCTCAAGGGCCTGCCGGAGGCCCTCGTGATCTGTAAGCACGCGTTCAAGAACGCGCTGATTCCCGTGCTCACACTGGCCGGCATCAACCTCGTGCTCATGGTGAACGTGGCCGTCGTCGTCGAGACCGTCTTCGCCTGGCCGGGCGTCGGCCGGCTGCTCTACGAGGGCATCGCCTTCCGCGACTTCCCCGTGGTGCAGACGACGGTGATTCTCGGCGGCGTGATGATCGTGGTCGTCAATCTCGCGGTGGACCTCATGTACGCCGTGATCGATCCGAGGATCCGGTATGAGCGCTAGGGCCGCCGTCCTCGCGTTCCCCGGGCGCCTGGCGTCTTTTCGCCGCGAAGGCTGGCCGATGGTGCCGATCACCATCCTGGCCGTGCTGGCCCTCCTGGCGATCTTCGCCGACGTGATCGTCCCCCACGATCCCCAGGTGGGCCTGCTCGGCGAGCGTTTCCGGCCGCCGGCGTGGCAGCAGGGCGGCAGCGCCACGCATCTGCTCGGCACCGACCACGTCGGGCGCGACGTGCTCTCGCGCCTGATCTTCGGCGCGCGCGTCTCGATGGTGGTCGGCTTCACCGCGGTGATCTTCGCGGGCGTGGTCGGCACGGTGCTGGGGATCCTGGCCGGCTACCTCGGCGGCTGGGTGGATCAGGTCATCATGCGCGTGACCGACGCGTGGCTGGCGCTGCCCGCGCTGACGTTCGCGATCTTCCTGGCGGCCATCGTGGGGCCGAGCGAGATGAACATCGTCATCATCCTCGGCATCGTCTACTGGACGCGCTACGCGCGCGTGGTGCGCGGCGAGGTGCTCTCGCTCAAGGAGCGCGACTACGTGCGTCTGGCCATCGTGGCCGGCTGCTCCAAGCGCACCATCATGCGGCGCCACATCCTGCCCAACGTGGTGAACTCCGCCATCGTGCTGGCCACCCTCATGCTCGGCGTGGTCATCGTCACCGAGGCCGCGCTGTCGTTCCTGGGCGTCGGCGTGCCGCCGCCCAAGCCGGCGTGGGGGCTGATGCTGGCCGACGGCAAGAAGGGGCTGATGGCCGGCTACTGGTGGCTCACGGTGCTGCCCGGCATCTGCATCATGCTGATGGTCCTCTCGGCCAACCTGATCGGTGACTGGCTGCGCGTGAAGCTCGACCCGCAGCTCCGGCAGCTGTGATCGTTGTGCGAGCCGCAGGACGGAGTGCCGGCCCTGCCGGCCCGTCCGAGGCGAGCCTATGAACGAGCGCGACACGCCCCTTCTGGACGTGCGCGGTCTCACCACCCATTACGTCAGCGCGCGGGGCACGCGCGTGACGCGGGCGGTGGAGGACGTGTCGTTCACGCTGCGCGACGGCGAGACACTCGGCATCGTCGGCGAGTCGGGTTCGGGCAAGTCGACTCTCGCGCTGTCGTTGCTGCGTCTGCTGCCGCCGGCCGCGCGCATCGTCGCCGGGGCTGTCCGCTTCGAGGGCGAGGATTTGTTGAACAAGCCCGAGTCCGAGATGCGCCGGATTCGAGGCAAGCGCATCGCGATGATCCTTCAAGATCCGATGGCCTCGCTGAACCCGCTCTTCACCGTGGGCGACCAGGTCGGCGAGCCGCTCCGCGTCCACGAGGGCGCGACCCGCCGCGGCGCGTGGAACCGCGCCCGCGAGCTCCTGGGCGCCGTTCGCATCTCGGCGCCCGCCACGCGCGTGCGGAACTATCCGCACGAGCTCTCGGGGGGCATGCGGCAGCGCATCGTCGGGGCCATCGCGATCTCGTGCGGGCCGCGGGTGCTCATCGCCGACGAGCCGACCACGAGCCTCGACGTGACCATCCAGGCCCAGTACCTGTCGCTGCTGCGCGAGCTCCAGCGCGCGCAGGGCCTGGCCATGATCTTCATCACGCACAACCTGGGCATCGTCGCGCGCATGTGCGACGCGGTGGCCGTGATGTACGCGGGACGCATCGTGGAGGCGGGCCCGGTCCGGCGCATCTTCGGCGCGCCGCAGCACCCCTACACGCGCGCGCTCATCGAGTCGATCCCGCGCCTGGGCGAGGCCAACGGCCGCCTCACGGCGATCGAGGGCCAGCCGCCGGACCCGGCGGCCCTGCCCACCGGCTGCGCCTTCCACCCGCGGTGCCCGCAGCGGCTCGAGCGGTGCGCCACCGAGGTCCCGCACGACACGGCCATCGCCACCGACCACCGCACGGCATGCTGGCTGCATCCATGACGCCGCTCCTCGAAGTGCGCGGGCTCGTCAAGCACTTCCCGGTACGCAGCGGGCTGTTCGGCGGGTCGCAGAAGGTCGTGCGCGCGGTCGACGACGTTTCGTTCATGATCGAACCGGGCACGACGCTCGGGCTGGTCGGCGAGTCGGGCTGCGGCAAGACGACGACCGCGAAGCTCGTTCTCCTCCTGGAGAAGCCGACGGGCGGCGAGATCCGCTTCGACGGCGAGTCGCTGGCGTCGCTCGACGCCGACGGTCTCCGGCGCTACCGGAAATCGGTGCAGGCCGTCTTCCAGGATCCCTTCGCGTCGCTGAGTCCCCGGATGCGCGTCGGCTCCATCATCGCCGAGCCGCTCGTCACGAACGAGCGGCTCTCCGCGGCCGAGCTCGGCACGCGCCTGCGCAAGGTCCTCGACCTCGTCGGCCTGCCGGCGCGCTCCGCCCAGCTGTTCCCGCACGAGTTCTCGGGCGGTCAGCGCCAGCGCATCGCCATCGCACGGGCGCTCACGCTGTCGCCGCGGCTGATCGTGCTCGACGAGCCCGTCTCCGCGCTCGACGTCTCGATCCGCGCGCAGATCCTGAATCTCTTGCGGGACCTCCAGCGCGAGCTGGGCCTGGCCTATCTGTTCATCGCGCACGACCTGGCCGCCGTGGCCCACATGAGCCAGGTGATCGCCGTGATGTACCTCGGGCGCGTCGTCGAGACGGGCGACGCGCGCACGCTCGTCTCGCGGCCGCGCCATCCGTACACGCAGGCGCTCTTCGCCGCCGCGCTGCCGTCGCATCCCGACGACTCCCGCGACGAGATCGTGCTGGCCGGCGACGTTCCGAGCCCGCTCGACCCGCCGTCGGGCTGCCGGTTCCACACGCGCTGTCCGAAAGTCATGGCGCATTGCTCGATCGACGAGCCGAAGCTGGCGTGCGTGGACGGCCGCGACGTCGCCTGCCACCTGTACGACCCCGAATGAGTTGCCGGGACGGCTTCGCGGACGTCAACGGCGTCCGCTGCACCGGGTCAGCGAGGGCGAGGCGCTGCCCATCGTCTTCGTCCACGGCCTCCCGGAGGTCTGGTACGAGTGGCGCGCGCAACTGACGGAGTTCGGCCGGCGACCATCGCGCCATCGTGATCCACGAGCAGCCCGCCGCCGTGAACCGCCTCATCCGCGAGTTTCTCGCCCCGCGCTAGCGTCCGTACGTACGTTGCACGTATAATGTCATCATCGCGCAGGAGGATGATGACGATCATGGCCCGAGCGACGGCACGGCGTGAAAAGTGGACGCTCTCCTTCGACGCGGAGCTCAAGGCCTTTCTCATCAAGGCGGCCAAGCGCCGCCGGGTCTATCCGGTGGCGCTTCTCGAGGAGATCGTGAAGGAGAAGTTCAACCCCTATGGCCACGCTGACGTGAAGGACAGCGTGGAATACGTCCGGATGCTCCGACGTCGCTCGCGCCGCATTCCGGACCGGCGATTCCTGGAGGAAATCCGGGCGTGGCAGCGGTCGGCGTCCTCATAGACACCGACGTCTTCATCGACTACTTCAACACCGGCCGCCACGCGTCGATTCTCGAGGATCCGACTCGTCGGATCTACTACTCGATCGTCACCCGCAAAGAATTGCTGGCCAAGGAAGGCCTTCGCGATTCGGAGCGTCAGGCGATCGTCGAGACGCTCCGTGGCTTTCGGCTGGTTCCCATCAATCGCGCCATCGCCGGCCGATACAGCCGGGTACGGACATCGGCACCGTGGCTCGAGCGCGAGGACGCGCTCATCGCCGCCACCGCCATCGAAAAGCGGCTGCGCCTGTGCACCGGCAATTGGCGACATTTTCGCAGGATCGAAGGCGTCCGACTCTACGTCGGATAGGTGCCCCTCACGCCTCGCCGCCCTAGAGGTCGTTGCCCGAATACGACAGGTTGAACGACTTGTTGCAGAGCGGGAAGTCGGGAACGATGTTGTTCAGCACCGCATATTCGAGCGCGGGCCAGTTGCGGAACGAGGGATCCACCACCTTCACCCGCGCGAGCGAGTCCGCTCCGGCCGCGAGAACCCAGTGCCAGATCGGGCCACGCCAGCCCTCGACGAGGCCGGTGGCGTGCGCGCCCGCCCGCAGCGGCCCGGGTGGCGCGAAGACGGCGCCCTGCGGCGCGCGCCGGGCCGCCTCGGCGATCAGCGCCGCCGCCTGGCGCGCCTCCTCGATCCGCAGCAGCGTCCGCGCCCAGACGTCGCCCGTCTCGTAGACCGGCACGTGCAGCGGCAGCGCGCCGTACGCGGCGAAGGGCGCGTCGCGCCGCGCGTCGGCGTCGATGCCGCTGGCGCGGGCGACCATCCCGACCACCTGCATCTCGCGCGCGGTGCGGTTGGTCAGGCGCCCGGTGCCCTGCAGCCGCTCGAGCACCATCGTGTTGTCGAGGGAGAGCCGTGCGATGTCGACGAACTCGGAGACAACGCGCTCGACCTCGCGCGCCGCGGGCTCGAGCTCGGCGGTGGCGATGGGGCCGGTGACGCCGCCGGGCACCACGGCGCCCCGGAGCAGGCGGTGGCCGGTGAGGCGCGCGTTGAGGCGCAGGAGTTGCTCGCGTAGGCGGAAGCAGTGCGCGTGGCCGAAGGCGTAGCCGGTGTCGTTCACGATCATGCCAACGTCGCCGACGTGGTTATAGAGCCGCTCCAGCTCCAGCAGGACGACGCGGACCCACCCCGCACGCTCGGGCGCGCGGACTCCGCCCAGCGTCTCCAGCGCCTGGCAGAGCGCCAGCGCGTGGCCGACGCTGGTGTCGCCGGAGATCCGCTCGGCCAGCTCCGGCGCGCGGGCGAGCGGCAGCGTCTCGAAGAGCTTCTCCGTGCCCTTGTGCACGAACCCGAGCCGCGTCTCGAGGTTGACGATCGTCTCGCCCTCCACCGAGAAGCGGAAGTGGCCGGGCTCGATGATGCCGGCGTGCACGGGGCCGACGGTGATCTCGAACACGCCCCGGCCCTCCACACGGCGAAACGGGAACGGACGGCCGTCGTCCAGGACGTCGGCGCGCGTCGCGGTGTCGCGGCGCAGCGGGTGATAGCCCTCGGGCCAGAACTGGTGCAGGGCGAGCCGGCGGGGATCGGGATGGCCCGTGGGCACGAGGCCGAACAGGTCCTGGACCTCGCGCTCGAAGCGGCTCGCCGCGAACGAGCGCGTCGCGAGCGACGGGAACGCGGCGCCCTCGGCGCCCACGGCCAGGCGCGCGGTGACGGCGGGGCGATGGGTGGGCGGCGCGAAGCGATAGGCGAGTGTGAAGGCGCCGCTCGCCGCGCGCGTGTCGGCCGCGGCGATCCATTGCGGCTCCAGCCCGAGCGCGGCGAGCCGGTCGGTGAGCGCCGGCAGCGCCGGCGCCGGCAGCCGGCAGTCGACGGCGCTGCTCGCGGCGTCGCCGACGACCTCGTCGCCGCCGACTTCGCGGACGGCCTGCGCGAGCGCGTCGAGGCCCGGCGCTGCCGTCACGGGACCACGACCCGCGCCGCCAGCTCGAGCGCCGCCGCCAGACCCGGCGGCCATGCCAGCCCGGTCGACACCAGGGCGATCAGCGCCGCCGCCATCGGCACCGCGGCGATCCAGCCGGCGGGGGCGCGGCGCACGGCCGGCGGCGAGCCGAAGAGCATCGCGTGCGCGGCGCGCAGCAGGCCGCCGAAGGCGACGACGACCAGGACGAGCCCGGCGGCCGCGGCCCACGCGTGGCCCTCGCGGAAGCCGGCCGCGAAGATCATGACCTCGCTCGTGAACAGGCCGAACGGCGGCAGCCCCATGAGGGCGAGCACGCCGACCAGGAACGCGCGGCCGGTGACGGGCAGCGCGCGCAGCAGCCCGCGCACGCCGGCGAGCTCGACGGTGCCGTAGGCGGCGCGGATGCGGCCGGCGAGGAGGAACACGACCGACTTCGCGAGACCGTGGTTGGCCACGTGCAGGAGAGCGCCCGAGACGCCGAGGGCGCCGCCGAAGCCGAGCCCGAGGCCCACGAGCCCGATGTGCTCCACGCTCGAGTACGCGAGCATCCGCTTGTAGTTGCCGGGATTCCACAGGAAGGCGGCGGCGACCGCGAGCGACAGGAGACCAAGCGCGATGAGGATGCGGCGCGCGAATCCGGGACCCGCGGCGGCGTCGACGATCGGCTTGAAGCGCAGGATCGCGTAGGCGCCGATGCTGAGCAGCACGCCGGACATGAGCGCGCTCACCGGCGCGGGCGCCTCGCTGTGCGCATCGGGCAGCCACGTGTGCATCGGCGCCAGCCCCGCCTTCGTGCCGTAGCCGACCACGAGGAACACGAACGCCAGCTGGAGCACGCGCGGCGAGAGCGCGGGCGCCAGCGCCAGCAGCGCCGTCCAGCGGAGTCCCTGCGGCACGTGCTCGGCGAGGCCCTGTCCGCGCACCGCCTCCGCATAGTAGACGAGCACGGTGCCGACAAAGGCGATGGCGATGCCCACCGAGCAGATCAGCAGGTACTTGTAGGCGGCCTCGAGCGAGGCGCGCGTGCGCTCGAAGTTCACGAGGAACACCGAGGCGAGCGTCGTGCCCTCCACGGCCACCCACATGACCCCGACGTCGTCGGTCGAGACGGCGAGGAGCATGGCGAAGACCATGAGGTGGAAGAGCGGATAGAACAGGCGCGGCGAGCCCTCGCGCGCGTACCGGGGCGCCTCGGCGGCGGCGATGCCGGCGACGGCGACGATCACCGCGATCATCCAGCCGGACAGCGCGTCGGCGCGCAGCACGCCGTCGAGGGCGACCGCGGGCGCGCCGCGCACGGTGCCGACCGTCACCGCCAGCCCGGCGCCGAGCGTGGCCAGCGTGGCGAGGGCGTGCACGACGGCGGCCGCGCGGGCGGGTGCCAAGGCGAGGAGGAGGGCGGCGGCGAGCGGCAGCGCGACGAGCAGGACGATCACCCGCGCAGCTCCCGCAGCCGGTCGACGTCGAGCGAGTCGTGCTCGCGCCGCATCTGCACGACGACGCCCTCCATGAGCAAGACCACGACGAGGACCTCGAGGAAGACGCCGGCCTCCACGATGCCCGGCATCCCGTACGTGGCCACGACACCGAGCGCGAAGATCGCGTTCTCGAACACGAGGAAGCCCGTGACCTGGCCGAGCGCGTCGCGGCCGGTGACGCACACGAAGAGGCCGATGAGGGCCATGGCGAAGGCGAGCGGGATCGCGCCGCGCGTGGGCAGCGCGCTGGACGCGACACCGCTGACCGGCAGCATGATCACGTAGGCGACCACGACGAGGGCGCCCGCCACGAGGACGGGAATGCCCGCCGAGCGGCCCGGCCGCACCGGACGCAGCGGGGCGCCCGCGGCCATGCGCCAGAGCACGCGTGGGATCAGCCACGTCTTCACCACGAGGAACACCGCGGCGACGAGCAGCAGCGACGGGCGGCCCGCGAGGAGTCCGATGGCCGTGGCCAGCGCGCCCAGGAGCAGGGACTGCACGACGAAGAGCCGGACGCGTCCGCGCCACGACTGCCGCCACACGAGCACGAGCGTCACGCCGAGGGCGACGAACGTCAGGAGGTTCGCGACGGCCGTCATCGAAGCAGGAAGACCGCGCTTACGGACAGCACGGCGAGCGCGAACGAGCCGGCGAGCAGCTCCGGCACGCGAAAGAGGCGCAGCTTGGCGATGGCCGTCTCGAGCGCGGCCAGCGTGATGGCCAGGAGCGCGAGCTTGCCGGCCAGGGCCAGCAGGCCGAGCAGCAGCGCCGGCGGCGTGACGTCGGCGGGCACGCCCCACGGAAAGAAGAGGTTGGCGAGCAGCGTGAGGAACACGAAGAGCTTCATCGCCGCCGCCCACTCGACGAGCGCCAGGTGGCGCCCGGAATATTCCAGGACCATCGCCTCGTGGATCATGGTGAGCTCGAGATGCGTGGCGGGGTTGTCGACGGGCAGCCGCCCGGTCTCCGCGAGCATCACGATGAAGAACGCCGCGAAGGCCAGCAGGTGCGCCGGGTTGACGACGAGCAACGGCTCGATCGTCACGCGCTCGACGATCCCGCCGAGGTTGGTGGTGCTGGCGCGCAGTGCCAGCGCGAACACGGCGAGCATGACCGTCGGCTCGGCGAGGCCGGCCACCGTGACCTCGCGGCTCGATCCCATGCCGCCGAACGCGCTGCCCGCGTCGAGCCCGGCCAGCGCCAGGAAGAAGGTACCGAGCAGGAAGAGCGACATCAGCAGGAGGATGCCGGCGAACGCCAGCGGCGGGCGCGACGTCAGCACCGGCGCGGCCAGCGCGGCCACCAGCATGGCGCCGACCAGCACGTAGGGCGTCGCGCGGAAGATCCACGATGTCGTCTCCGAGACCACCGGCGTCTTGCCGAAGAGCTTCCGGAGGTCGAGGAACGGCTGCCAGGGCGCCGGCCCGCGGCGCCCGACGAGCCGGGCCTTCAGCGTGCGCAGCGTGCCGACGAGCAGCGGTGCGCCCAGCGCGATCACCAGCGCCTGCAGCACGGACAGAAAGAGCGCGTCCATCACGCCACCAGCAGCAGGAGGAGGAGCGCGACCAGGACGTACGCGAGATAGAGATTCGGGCTGCCCGACTGCACGACGGCGGCGCGCTGCGCGGCGGCGCGCAGGACGCGCCCGAGCGGCCGGTAGAGCCACTCGTCGACGATGAAGCGCGTCGGGTTCTCGTAGCGGATGCGCCGCACGAAGAACCGCGACTCCGGATGCGCGTCGACGTCGAGCCGCGCCGCCGGCCGATAGAAGAAGTCGAAGACACGCGTGAACGGGTCGGCGAAGGCGGTGGCCGTGTACTCCATGCGCGCCGTCTGCAGCAGGCGCCCGCAGCCCCACGTCTCGTACCGGCGCACGCGCGGGCGCGCGCGGGCCACGACGAGCAGCAGGACCGGCAGCAGGATGCCGCCCGCCAGCGCCAGCGCGACGGCGGGCATCGAGAGGCTCGCGAAGTCGCCCGAGATGTTCAGCGTCAGCCAGGCGCCGACGGTGATCGGCGCCGGCGCCGGCACGAGCGTCGCCGCCACCGCCGCCAGCGCCGGCACGATGGCGGACGCCCCCAACGCGAGGCCGGCGCAGGCGGCCGCGGTGGCGACCATGGCCACGCGCATCGGCACGGGCGCCTCGTGCGCGCCGGCGGCGGCGTCGCTGCGCGGCAGCGCGAGAAAGGTGATGCCGAAGGCCTTCACGAAGGCGGCGACGGCGAGGCCGGCGGCGAGGGCCAGGCCCGCGATGGCGAGGGCGAAGGCGAGGTTCATCGAGGGCTGCGGCAGCCGGATGTTCTGCAACAGCGCCTGGAAGGTCAGCCACTCGCTCACGAAGCCGTTGAGCGGCGGCAGCCCCGCGCTGGCGACGGCGCCCACGAGGAAGCAGGCCGCCGTCCACGGCTGGCGCTTGATCAGCCCGCCCAGCGCCTCCATGTCGCGCGTGCCCGTGCCGTGCAGGACGCCGCCGGCCGCCATGAACAGCAGGCTCTTGAAGGCGGCGTGATTCACGACGTGATAGAGCGCGGCGGCCAGCGCCAGCAGCGCCAGCGCGGGCAGCGCGGCCGCCGCGAAGGCGACGGCGGCGCCGGTGCCGACGAGCACGATGCCGACGTTCTCGATGGAGGAAAACGCCAGCAGCCGCTTGAGGTCGCGGTCGACGATCGCATAGAGCACGCCGGTGACCGCCGAGACCGCGCCCACCAGCAGCAGTGTCGCGCCCCACCACGGCAGCGCGGGCGCCAGCCAGACGAAGCTCGCGCGCAGCAGGCCGTAGACGCCGAGCTTGATCATCACGCCCGACATCAGCGCGGAGACGTGACTGGGCGCGGCGGGATGCGCGAGCGGCAGCCAGACGTGCAGGGGCACCCCGCCCGCCTTTGCCGCGAAGCCGAGGGCGAGCAACGCCCACACGAGCGAGCGGGCCCCGGCGGTCAGCGTCGGCGCCGCCGCCCAGTCCGCGAACCGCGCGCTGCCCGTCCACGCCGTGAGCAGCAGCATGCCCGCGAGGAGGCAGGCGAGCCCGGCGTGCGTCATCACCGCATACACCCAGCCCGCGTGCGCGGACGCCGCCGGCTCGCGTCCGGCGCGCGCGCCGTCGAGGACGAGCACGTAGGAGGCCAGCGACATGAGCTCCCACGCGAGCGCGAACGTCATCACGTTGGCGGCGAGCGGGACGACGAGCATCGCGGCGACGAAGACGGCGTAGGCGAGGCAGCCCCGTCGCTCCCGACCCGCGTAGCCGATCGCGTAGACCGACACCGGCACCGCGGCGGCGCCGACGAGGGCGACGAACAATCCCGCCAGCGGGTCCATCTCGAGGGCCATGCCGCCCAGCGGCACCAGCCAGTCGATGCGGAGAGCCCACGGAGTCCCGAGCATGCCGGCGACGCCGGCCGCCGCCGCCGCCGCGCCCAGCAGGGCGGTGAGCGCGTAGACGAGGGCGGACATCAGCGCGGGCGTCCCAGCGCGTCGAGGAGGCCGGCGAGGAGCGCGGCCGGCGAGGGGGGACAGCCGGGGATCAGCGCGTCCACCGGCACGATCTCGCGCACGCCGCCGATGACGGCGTACGAGCCACGGAAGATGCCGCCGTCGCCCGCGCAGTCGCCGGCCGCGATCACGATCTTCGGATCCGGCGTGGCGTAGTAGGTGCGGCGCAGCGCCTCCGCCATGTTGCGCGTGACGGGTCCGGTCACCAGGAGGCAGTCGGCGTGGCGCGGCGAGGCGACGAAGTGCAGACCGAACCGCTCGAGGTCGTAGTGCGGGCCGGTGAGGCCGCCGATCTCCAGCTCGCAGCCGTTGCACGAGCCGGCGTCGACCTGGCGGATGGCGAGCGAGCGACCGAAGCGCGCGCGGATCTCGTCGGAGAGACGGGCGCCCAGGCGCTCGATCTCCGCCTCGCGGGCGGGCGGCTCGGTGACGACGCCGGTGCGCAGGGCGACGCGGAGCTGGCGCAGCACGTGGTCAGCGCCGCCGCGTCACGCGCTGCTCGCGCTGGAGCTCGCGCAGCATCGTCTGCGTGCCCTCGAGGTGACGGCTGAAGATGCGCCGCGCCACGTCGAGCAGCTCGCCGACGGCGGGATCGCGCATCGTGTAGTGCATCGTCGTGCCCTCCTTGCGGGCCTCGACGACACCCTTGGCGCGCAGGCGGGCCAGGTGCTGGGAG
>QHSB01000181.1 GCA_003220335.1 Candidatus Rokuibacteriota bacterium | reverse complement strand
ACCAGGTCGACCGTGTCCCTGTCGATGTCGGCCAGCAGCTCGTGGGCGATCCGCGCCATGCGGGCTTCGGTGTAGCGCATGGCCGCCGCCGGATCGCCGTCGATCGAGCCGAAGTTCCCCTGCCCGTCGATGAGCGGATAGCGCAGCGAGAAGTCCTGGACCATCCGCACCAGCGTCTCGTAGATCGCCGAGTCGCCGTGCGGGTGGAACTTGCCCATGCAGTCGCCGACGACGCGCGCGGACTTCTTGTAGCCGCGGTTCCACACCAGGCCGAGGAGCTGCATCGTGTACAGCACGCGGCGATGCACCGGCTTCAGACCGTCGCGGATGTCCGGCAACGCGCGTCCGACGATGACGGACATCGCGTAGTCCAGGTACGACTTCCGCATCTCCTCTTCGATGGGGGCGTTGATCTGTCGATCGGGCATCTAGATATCCAGGTTGGCGACGTCGAGCGCGTGCTTCTCGATGAACTCGCGCCGGGGCTCGACGGCGTCACCCATCAGGACCGTGAACATCTCGTCGGCGCCGACGGCGTCCTCCATCGTGACCTTCAGGAGCGTCCGCGTCTCCGGATTCATCGTCGTCTCCCAGAGCTGCTCGGGATTCATCTCACCGAGACCCTTGTAGCGCTGGAAGGAGGCGCCGGCCCGCGACTTGTCGAGGACCACGCGCCAGAGCTCTTCCAGGCTCTTCACGGGGGTCTCGGCGTCGTTCTCGTCGAGGACGACCGTCGGGCCCTTGGCCGCCGCCGCCACCTTTTCCCACTGCTCCAGCAGCGTGGTGTAGTCCTGCGACCGGAACAGCTCGGTGCTGAAGGTCAGCGGAGGGCTGCCGGCGATCACCACCGTGTGCGGATCGTCGTTGTCGCCTGGGCGAACCTCGACGTCGTGGCCGTTGACGGCCGCGGCCGCCACCTTCACCGCCTCGCCGATCTCCGCGTGTCCGACGCCGCGCTTGTTGCCGCGGAACTTCTGGCGCAGCAGCTCGGCCAGGATGGCCGCCGGCACGCCGCGCCGGACAAACTTGCCGAAGAGACCGCGGTATTCCCCCACGGCGCGCAGCAGCTCCATCAGCGCCTCGCCGACGATGGGCGCCTTGGTGCCGGGGATCTTCAGCTTGGCCGTGGCCACCCACGAGGTGAGGAAGAAGTCCTCGAACTCGCGGTCGTTCATCAGATATTTCTCGACCTTGCCCTTCTTCACCTTGAACAGCGGCGGCTGCGCGATGAAGAGGTTGCCCGCCTCGATGACCGCGTTCATGTGCCGGAAGAAGAACGTGAGGAGGAGCGTCCGGATGTGGGCCCCATCCACGTCCGCGTCGGTCATCAGGATGATCTTGTGGTAGCGCAGCTTGGTGAGATCGAACTCTTCCGTCCCGATCCCGGTGCCCATGGCCGAGATGAGCAGCCGGATTTCATTGTGCGACAGGACCTTGTCGTAGCGCGCCTTCTCCGAGTTGATGATCTTGCCGCGCAGCGGGAGGACCGCCTGCGTCTTGCGATCGCGCCCCTGCTTGGCCGAGCCGCCGGCCGAATCGCCCTCGACCAGGAACAGCTCGCGGTACTGCGGGTCGCGCTCCGAGCAATCGGCCAGCTTGGCGGCCAGCCCCTCGTCGTCGCGCCCGCCCTTGCGCGTCAGCTCGCGGGCCTTGCGCGCGGCCTCGCGCGCCTGGGCGGCGCGCACGCACTTGTCGATGATCTTGCGCGCGGTGGTGGGATCTTCCTCGAAGGCCTCGGCCAGCTTCTCGTTGACGATCTGCTGCACGAGGCCCTTGAGGTCGGTGTTGCCCAGCTTGGCCTTCGTCTGGCCCTCGAACTGCGGATCGGGCAGGCGCACCGAGACGACGGCGCAGAGGCCCTCGCGGACATCGTCGCCGGTCACCCCGCCCTTGAAGGTCTTCAGGTAGCCGTTCTTCTCCGCGTACGTCGAGAGCTGGCCGGTGAGCGCCGCGCGGAAGCCCGTGAGGTGGGTGCCGCCCTCACGCGTGTTGATGTTGTTGGCGAAGGAGAACACGCTCTCCTGGTAGCCGTCGTTGTACTGCAGAGCGACCTCGACCTCGATATCGCCCTTCTTGCCCTCGAAGAACATCACCTTGGGATGGATGGGCGTCTTGTTCTGGTTGAGGTGCTTGACGAACTCGACGATGCCGCCCTTGAAGAGGAACGTGTTGCTGCGGCCGTCGTGCTCGTCCTCGATGACGATCTTCAGCCCGCGGTTCAGGAACGCCAGCTCGCGCAGCCGGTTCGACAGCGTGTCGAACGAGAACTCGGTGACCTCGAAGATCGTCGGATCCGGCTTGAATCGGATGATGGTGCCGTGCTTGCTCGTCTTCTCGCCGGGCGTCAGCGGCGCGGTCGGCACTCCGCCCTTCTCGTAGCGCTGGGTCCACACCTTGCCCCCGCGGCGGATCTCGACATCGAGCCACTCGCTGAGCGCGTTCACGACCGAGACGCCGACGCCGTGCAGGCCGCCCGAGACCTTGTAGGCCGAGTGCTCGAACTTGCCGCCGGCGTGGAGCACGGTCAGCACGACTTCCGCCGCCGACTTGCCGGTCTCCTTGTGCGTGTCGACCGGGATCCCGCGGCCGTTGTCGCCGACGGAGACCGAGCCGTCGGCGTGCAGGATGACCTTGATCGAGTCGCAGAAGCCGCCGAGCGCCTCGTCGACGGAGTTGTCGACGACCTCGTAGACCAGATGATGCAGGCCGTAGGCGCCCGTGTCGCCGATGTACATGGCGGGGCGCTTGCGGACCGCCTCGAGGCCCTCGAGAACCTTGATGTCGCTCGCGGTGTATGTGTCTGCGCTCATGCGGCCGATACCTCTCCTGATTCAACGATCCACCGCGCGGCGCCGTTCACCGCGAGTGGCTCAGGGGACGTGAGGAACACCTGCTCGGCGCTCTGGATCTCGCGCAGGACGTTGCCGCCCACGACGGAATCCAGCTCCGACAACGCGTCGTCGAGGAGCAGCACGGGGGCGGTGCCGGCCGCCTCCGTCACGGGCAGCACCTCGGCCAGCCGCAGAGCCAGCGCCAGCAGCCGCTGCTCGCCGCGCGAGCCGAACGCGCGCGTATCCGCGCCGTCCAGCTCGATGGCGAGGTCGTCACGGTGCGGGCCCACGAGCGTGAGACCCCGGCGCGTCTCCTCGGCCCGGCGGCGTTCGAGCGCCGCCAGGAGCGCGGCGGGCTCGGTCGCCTCGCCGAGACTCGTGCGATACGCGACCTCGACCTTGTGGCCGGTGCCGGCAAGCGTCGGAAACACCCGCGCCAGCTCGGTCGACAGCGCGGCCACTGCCCGGCGACGGCGATCGATCAGCTCCATGCCCGTGGCGGCCAGCTGTTCGTCCCAGGGCGCCAGCCGACTCTCGGCGCCGGGCCCCTGGAGCAGCCGATTGCGTCGCGCCAGGATCTGGCGATAGCGCAGCAGCGCCGGGAGGTGGCCGGGGTACAGCCGCGCGGCGAAGCCATCGATGAAATCGCGCCGGGCTGCGGGTGGGCCGTTCAGGATCGCCAGATCCTGCCAGCCGAAGACGATAACCCGGGCCCACGGACAGAGATCCCCCGCGCTCTGCCAGGTGCCGTCTTCGACACGCTGGATCGTCCGGCGGACCGTGCGGCTGCCTTCGGTGTGGATCAGATCACCGCCCAGCGTCGCCGCCTCCGCCCCCCACGACGGCAGGTCGGCCAGCCGCGAGGTCCGGAACGACCGTCCCGTCAGGAGCACACCAAGGCCTTCGAGGAGGTTCGTCTTGCCCTGCGCGTTACGTCCCGTAAGAACGTTCAGCCGGCCCGTCGGGCGATAGGAAAGGGTCTGAAAATTGCGAAAATCACGCAAAACCAAGCAGCCAATTTGCACCCTTCAAGGGTACCATTTCCCGTCGAAAATTCGGTCCCAAATTCCTCCTAAATTCCCTGCTAAATACGCATCGGCATGATCACGCAGCAGTACCCCTCGTCATCCACGCTCCGAATGACGCCAGGGCTCAGTCCGTCCTTGAATTCGAGCACGATTTGCTCACGCTCGATCGGCGAGATCGCGTCCAGCACGTACTTCGAGTTGAAGCCGATGGTGACCTCGGCGCCGGCGTAGTCGACATCCAGGGTCTCCTCCGCCTCGCCCAGGTCCGCGCTGGACGCCGACAACTTGAGCGCCGTCGGCGCAAGGACGAACTTCACGGGCTTGTTCCGCTCCTCGGCCATCACCGCCACCCGGCGCAGCGCTCCGGACAGGGCCGTCCGGGAGATGACGAGCTTGCCCGGATGCCCCTTGGGAATGACGGCTTCGTAATTCGGAAACTGGCCCTCGATCAGCCGCGCCGTCATCAGGAAGTTCGGCATCTGCATGAGGAACTGGTTCTCGGTCAGCGCGATCTGAACCTCTTCACCCGCACCCAGCACGCGCTGGATCTCCACCACCGCCTTGCGCGGGACGATCCCGGTCACCGCCGCGCCGACGTTGCCCACCATGCGGCTGGCCATCGCGAGCCGATGACCGTCGGTGGCCACGAGCCGTGCGTCCTTGCCGGCCAGCGCGAAGAGCACGCCGTTGAGCGCGTAGCGCGTCTCGTCGTGCGAGATCGCGAAGCTCGTCGCCGCGAGCATCTCACGCAGCGTCTTCGCCTCGAGCTTGATCCAGGCGGCCTGTGCCGAGGCCACCACGGGTGGAAAGTCGTCGGGCGCCATGCCCACGAGCTTGTACGAGGCGGTGCCGCACTTGAGGCTCACGGCCGCGTTGTCCTGGACGCGGAGGGACAGGTCGGCCGCGGGCAGCTCCTTGACGATCTCGGCCAGCTTGCGCGCCGACACCGTGATGGCCCCCTTGCCGGCGACCCGCGCCGGAACCGCCACGCGCGCGCCCACCTCGAGGTCCGTCGCCGTGAGCCGCACCGCCTCGCCGTCCGTCTCCAGCAGGACGTTGGCGAGGATCGGCAGCGTCTGGCGAGGCTCGACGATGTTCTGGACCATCTGCAGGCCCTTGAGGAACGCATCGCGGTTCAGAACGACTTCCATATGTGACTCCAGTGTTTTGTTTTAGAAGGGAAACAGAAACAACTTCGTAGTCCGAGCAGGAGCCGAGCGGTGTGGACGGAGCGAATTCGAGGTAAGCACCGATGGCCGCGGGGCGTTTGGGCGGTCGCCTCCTGCGAAACGGCTGTGGAGAGCGCGGGGAGCGCGGTGGATCACAGGGTGATGCCCTGGATAAGTCCGTCGATTGCCTTGCGAAGCTTGGGGTCTTCCTGCAGCAAGACCTGGATCTTGTCCACCGCGTGCAGCACCGTCGTGTGGTCCTTGCCGCCGAAGGCGCGGCCCACCTCGGACAGCGAGGCGTGGGTCAGCTGCCGCGCGAGATACATCGCGATCTGGCGCGGGAAGGCCACCGCCTTCGTGCGGTTCTTGGCCTTGAGGTCCGAGAGCTTGATCCCGTAGGCCTCGGCCACCTTGCGCTGGATCTGCTCCATCGTGATGATCT
>QHSB01000180.1 GCA_003220335.1 Candidatus Rokuibacteriota bacterium | reverse complement strand
CGCGCGCGACCGCGGTGAGGCGCCGTCGCTCGGTGAGCCTCACTTCCGCTTGCGCGTGGACGCCCGACGGTAGGCGGCGGCGCCCGCCGCCATGCCGGCGCGCAGGCCGCGGCCAACCCGCGCCGCGTCCTTCATCGCCTGCCGCACGTGGGGCTCGGCCTGACGTAGCGTGCGCTCGACCATCTTGCGCGTCTGCCTGTCGAGCTTCTTGAGTCGAGCGCGGGCCTCGCCGCGCGCCTTGCGGGTATCGATCTCCAGCTTCTTGAGCTGCTTGACGAGCGCCTTCCACTGGGTATCCAGGCCGGCCATGGACGCCTCCCTCTGCGCTGCTTGTTTGGATTATGCAGCACGCGGCCTCGCTACAATAACCCTGTGAGCGACGCGATCCAGGTCAGCGATACCGTCCGGGTGCCCGCCGGAGCCCTCACCGTCCGCGCGGTGCGCGCCTCGGGACCCGGGGGCCAGAACGTGAACAAGGTGGCGACGAAGATCGATTTGCGGGTGGATCTCGACGCGATCGAGGGGCTCCCCGAGCCGGCGCGTGATCGGCTCCGCACGCTGGCGCGCCACCGGTTGGATGCCGACGGCCGCCTGGTCGTCACCAGCCAGGTCACGCGCAACCAGGCCCGGAATCTCGAGGACGCGCGGGAGAAAGTCCGCGCGCTGATCGCGGCCGCCCTCGTGCGCCCGCGCCGCCGCACCGCGACCCGGCCGACGGTGTCCTCGCGCGAGCAGCGCCTCGACACCAAGCGCGCGCGCAGCCACGTCAAGCGGCTGCGCGCGCGCCCGCGCGGCGAGGATTGACCTTACTTGGACTCCTTCTGCACGAAGCGCGCGGCCACCGTGTTCTGGTCGCCGCGGTAGAAGCCATTGACGGTCACCTTGTCGCCCGCGCTGAGCGACTGGCGGATGGCCTCGCCGACCTCCTTCATGTCCACGTTGATCGCTCGGCCGTCATCGGCCTTCAGGCTGAGCGTGGTCCCGCTGACCGAGTTCACCGTGCCATGGATCTTCTGCCACGACTTCTCGTCGACCGGCCCGGGTAACGCCGAGGGTGCGCTGGCGCCGGTGGCCCCCGGCGCCGAATCCTTCTGGATGTAGCGCGCGAGGAAGTGGTCGGTCCGCGATCCCGGGAACCCGATGAGCGTCACGCCGTCATCCTTGGCCAGGCTGCCGCGGATCTCGGCCGAGACATCGCCGGCGTGCGCGGTCAGCGTGCGGCCGTCATCGGTCTTGACGGTGACGGTGTTGCCGCTCACCGACTGCACCGTGCCGTGCACGCGCTGCCACGACCGGTCGGTCACCGCCGGCGGCGTCTGGCCGACAATCGTCCCGCCGCGCAGTGGATCGGACGCATCCTGCTGGATGTACTGCGCGGTGAACTGGTTGGACTGGGCGCCGGCCTTGCCGATGAGCGTCACGCCGGCGCCCGGCGCGAGCGCGCCGCGGATGTCGGCGGACACCTGCGCGGCGTCCACTGTGAGCACACGGCCGTCGTCGGCCTTCACGGTGACGGTGTTGCCGCTGACCGACTGGACCTTGCCGTGGATACGCTGCCAGTCGTCGGCGGCCCCTGCGCCGGCCACACCGGCCAGGAGCAGACAGGTCACCGCGACGAATGATCGTAGAAATTTCATGGTGACACCTCCCTGCCCACTTTTCGAGCAACAGGGATGCCACCGATTCAGAACCCGAGCGCGCGGACCTCCTCGCGGAAGCGGCGCACGTTGGCGAGCTTGATCTCCTCGTAGCCGCGGATCAGGTCGGGCAGGCTCGCCAGCTTCACGGCGCGCGCGTGAGAGGCGGCGTCGAGTCCCACCAGCGCTTTCTCGATCAGGCCCCTGTACTCGCCCACCAGCGCCCGCTCGACGCGGCGCACCTCGGCCCAGCCGAACGGATCGAACGGAGACCCACGCAGGCCGCGCATGCCGCGCAGCGCGCGGAAGACGCCCCCGAACCAGCGGCCGAACTTGATCTTGCGCTGCCAGCCGAGCGCCCGGAGCATCGGCGGGTGGAGGTTGTAGTGGATGGAGACGCCGTCGGGGTACTCCTCCTGCAGCGCCGCCACGAGATCGTTCTGCAGATGCAGCCGTGCGACCTCGTACTCGTCCTTGTAGGCCATCAGCTTGAAGAGGTAGCGCGCGACGGCCTCGCTCAGCGCCGTCGTGCCCGGCCTCGCCGCGCGCTCGGCGTCCGAGACCCGCTTGACGAATTCGACGTAGGCGCGCGCGTAGTCCGCGTCCTGGTACTCGATCAGCTCGGGCACGCGGATCTCGAGCAGGCGCCGCACCTCGCCGCCGGCGCCCACGGCGTCCACCAGCGCGCGCGCCTCGGGCGAAAGCTGGCGGGCGGGCTGGACGTCGACGGCGCCGAGACGCCGCGTCTTCGTCGCCGTCAGCCACTCGGGGGCGACCACGGCGAGCCGACCGGCGCGGAAGGCCTGCGTGTTCGTCGCGACGGAGACGCCGTTGAGGGCGATCGCGCGCTCGATGGCCTGCGCGGCCACCGGGATGGCGCCGGTCTGATAGGCGGCGCCGAGCACGATGAGGTTGGCGGCCATGTGGTCGTCGAAGAGCCGCTCGGCCAGCCCGAGCGCGTCGAGATAGACGTTCTCGTCCTTGCGCGTGAAACGATCGATCGAGGCATGCAGCCCCGACGCCTCCGGGAACTGCACGTCGGTCTTCGTCACCATGGCGCCCGTCGGCACCTGGCTCGTCGACACGACGGCGATGGTCCGCTCACCGCTCGCGTGGTCGAGATTCTGCGGCGACGTCGCGACGAGAATGTCGAAGCCGAGGTAGCAGTCGGCCTCACCGGCCGCCACCTTGTTCGCGACCTCGACGGGACGCTCGGAGATCTTGAGGTGCGAGACGACCGGCCCGCCCTTCTGGCTCAGGCCCGTCTGATCGAGGCCGCGCACGTGCTTGCCGTCGAGCAGCGCGGCGGTGCCGAGGATCTGGTTCACGGTGACCACGCCGGTGCCGCCGATGCCGGTCATGAACACGTTGGCGGTGCCCGGCACCTTCAGCGCGGGCTCCGGGAGCGGCCGGTCGACGGTGAAGACCGGGCGCTCTTTCTTTCGCGCCTCGCCCCGGGGAATCACGGTCAGGAACGACGGGCAGTCGCCGCGCAGGCACGAGTAGTCCTTGTTGCAGGAGGACTGGTGGATCTGCGTCTTGCGCCCGAACTCGGTGTCCACCGGCTGGACGGACAGGCGGTTCGACTTCACGCCGCAGTCGCCGCAGCCCTCGCAGACGGCCTCGTTGATGAACACGCGCAGCGCGGGGTTCTCGAGCCGGCCGCGCTTGCGCAGGCGGCGCTTCTCGGCGGCGCAGCGCTGATCGTGGATGAGGATGGTCACGCCGGGGATGTCGCGCAGGAGGCGCTGCGCCTCGTCGAGGCGGTCGCGGTGCCACACCTCGGTGCCGCGGCCCCAGCGCGAGCCCGCATCGTATTTGTCGGGTTCGTCGCTGGTGACGATGATGCGCTTGACGCCCTCGGCCTCGAGCAGGCGCGTCATGTCCGGCACCGGCATGGCGCCCGCCGCGTCCTGGCCGCCCGTCATGGCCACCGCGGAGTTGTAGAGGATCTTGAACGTGATGTTCGTCCCCGCCGCCACCGCCTGGCGGATCGCCAGTGAGCCCGAGTGGAAGAAGGTGCCGTCGCCGAGATTCTGGAACATGTGCTTCATCTCGGTGAACGGCGCCATGCCGACCCACTGCACGCCCTCACCGCCCATGTGCGTGGTGCCGACCGTATGACGCTCGGGCATCGCCAGCGCCATGCCGTGGCAGCCGATGCCGCCGCCGGCCATCGAGCCCTCGGGCACCACCGTCGACCGGTTGTGCGGGCAGCCCGAGCAGAAGAACGGCTGGCGGGCCAGCGTCAGCGGCTGCGGGCGCTCCCGCAACGCTTCGAGCAAGGCCACCCGAGCCGTGATGGAACCCAGATTGATTTTCTTCTCCAGACGCGTGGCGAGCAGCAGCGCGATCCGGTCGGCGTCGAGCTCGCCGTTGGCGGGCACGAGCGGCCGGTCCTGCTCGTCCTGCTTGCCGACCACGAGGGGCCGCTCGCTCTGGTTGTAGAGCGCCTCGCGGATGAAGGTCTCCACGAACGACCGCTTCTCCTCGACGACGAACAATTCCTGGAGCCCGCGCGCGAACTCCCGCACGATCTGCGACTCCATCGGCCAGAGCAGCCCGATCTGCAGCAGGCGGATGCCGTAGCGCCGCAGCCCCTCGTCGTCCAGGCCCAGCTCGCGCAGGGCCTCGCGCAGGTCGTAGTAGGTCTTGCCGGCGGCCGCGATGCCGAGCCACGCCCCCGGCGTCGGCACCGTGATCTTATTGATGGGGTGCGCGGCCGCGAACGCCTTCGCGGCCTCGATCCGCCCGTAGTGCAGCTCGCGCTCCAGCTCGAGGCCGAAGGGCGGCAGCAGCATGGGATTCTGCGTCGCGCGCCAGGGCTTGCCTTCCCACGTGAAGCCGGGATCGCGGATGACGAGACGCTCGGGATGGACCACCGCGGTGCCGATCTCGTCGGCGACGTTGGTGACGATCTTGAAGCCCACCCAGAGCCCGGAGTAGCGCGACATCTCGAAGCCGTAGCGGCCGAGGTCGAGGATCTCCTGCACGTTGCCGGGGAAGAGTGTCGGGAAGAACGCGTCGTAGAAGGCGACCTCGGAGTGCGTCGGCAGCGTGGAGGACTTCGAGAGCGGATCGTCGCCACCGAGGGCGAGCACGCCGCCCCAGCGTCCGATGCCCGCGTAGTTCGCGTGCTTGAAGATGTCGCCGGTGCGGTCGACACCCGGCCCCTTGCCATACCACATACCCAGCACGCCGTCGTACTTCGGCCGCGGGAACATGTTGGCGAGCTGCGCGCCGTAGATCGCCGTCGCGCCGAGATCCTCGTTGAGGCCGGAGATGAAGACGACGTCGTGCTCGGCCAGGAGCTTCGGGTTGCGCTCGAGCGTGAGGTCGAGACCACCGAGCGGCGAGCCGCGGTACCCCGAGATCAGCGTCGCCGTGCGCACGCCGCGGCGCACGTCGGCGCGGTGCTGGTCCAGCGGCAGCCGGACGAGCGCCTGGATGCCCGACAGGAAGATGGTGCCCTCGTCCAGGCGGTACTTGGCGTCGAGCGTGAAATCGTCGTGAGTGGCCATGCTCTCCTCGACAGATGGGTTCGCGACCGGGTCCCGGACGTATGATACGGGCGCGCGCAGATTGAATCAAACCGCCATGATCGGAGACCGCGATGGCGATGGGCGTGTGCTTGATGATCGAGGGACAGGAAGGGCTCACGTGGGAGCGCTGGCGGCGGCTGGCCCGCGCCGCGGAGGACGGCGGCTTCGAGTCACTGTTCCGCTCGGACCATCTCACGGGGCTCTCCGGCGATCCCAAGCGCCCGTCGCTCGACACCTGGGCGTCGCTGACATGGCTGGCGTCGAACACCCCATTCCCGCCGCTCGGCGAGCGGATGGATCGTTTCGAGTGCGGCGCGCGCGCCATCTGTGCGCTCTGGCAGGGCCGGCCGGTGACGCTCGAGCAGCCGTACTACCCGCTCCGCAATGCCGAGAGCTACCCGCTGCCGCCCGGCGGCGGCGTGCCCCTGATCGTCGGCGGGCGCGGCGAGAAGCGCACGCTGCCGATCGTCGCCGCCTGCGCCGACGAGTGGAACACCACGCGCATCACGCGCGAGGAGTACCCCGCCAAGCGCGCCGTGCTCGACGCGCTCTGCCGCGCGAAGGGCCGCGAGCCGAAGTCCATCCGCGGCTCCCTGATGGTGCCCTATATCGTCGGCCGCGACGCGCGCGAGCGCGAGGCGCGCCTGGCGAAGGCGCGCCAGATCTTCCCGCGCGTCCCGGACAGCGAGGCGGCCTGGCGCGCGGCCGGCTTCCTCTGGGGCGATCCCGCCGCCATCGCGGGCGAGCTCAAGCGCTGGGAAGCGGTCGGCGTCACGCGCGTCATGCTCCAGACGCTCGACATGGAGGACGTCGCGGCGATCGAGCTGCTCGCCCGCGAGGTGGTGCCCGCGTGCCGCTGACGATCCGCGCGTGCCGCATGGACGAGTGCGCGCAGGTGCTCGAGCTGTGGAAAAGCGCCGAGGCGATTCCGCGGCCGACCGACACGCTGCCGGATCTGGAACGCATGGTCCGCGAGCATCCCGACACGCTGCTGGTCGGCGAGGAGGACGGGCGGCTCATCGGTACCGTCATCGCCGGCTGGGACGGCTGGCGCGGGGGCATCTATCGGCTGGCCGTCCTGCCGGAGTGCCGGCGCCGCGGTGTCGCCCAGGCGCTCGTGGCCGAAGCCGAGCGACGACTGGTCACGCGCGGGGCGCGGCGCCTCAACGCCATGGTCGCGCGCGACGAGGTCCAGGCGCGGGCGTTCTGGGACGCCGCGCCCGGATGGGGACGCGACGCGCGCTGGCAGCGCTATACCAAAGATATTGGGGGCCCCGATATGGCCCCCAAACCCCCCGACGTTCGGAGCTCCCCGGCGGAGCCGGGGCGCTCCTCTATCTAACTGTGGCGAGGCGGACGAAGGCGTAGCCGAGGGTGTTGATCTGGGTGCCGTTTTCGGACGGGCCGCGACGGTCGGTTGCCCGGCGATCGCCCCGCGTCGCCGAGCGGCGCTCGTCGTGAATGCGGCGCTCGCCGTAGCGGCGGTCCAGGATCACCTGGACGTCGACCTCGGTGGAAAACTCGCGCGAGAGATACCTGTACAGGTCCAGCTGCTGGCGGGACACGATGAAGAGGTGGTCGCCCACGATTTTCTTTTATCCGATCCCACCCCGGCTCGTCAAATGGATCGCAGGCGTGCCAGCGCGCGCCCGGCGGCGCGAGCGTCCCGCGACAGTCGCCGGGGATTGCCGCCGCGCCTGACGGGGCCGCCGTCATCATCTTCGTCATCCGCCTCGTCGTCCGCGCCGGCCGCGCCCGGGGTCGCGCGCAAGGCCGCCGCGAAGTCCTCGGCCGACACGGCGACCGCGCCGGCGCGGCGTGCGGCGTCGCGCACCGCGCGATCCGACGAGGCGACGACGGTGCCGGCGCCGCCCCGGACCGCCAGCGCGCGCAGCACGTCGTCCGCCGTCTCCGGCGGCCGCGAGAACACGACCTGCACCTGGCCGGGCGCGGGCGGCGCGGCAGCGCGGCGGGCGCCGTCGAAGACCACGGTGAAGTCGTCGCCGGTCCGGCGCGCGGCGACCGCGATGGCGGCGAGCAGCGCCGTGCGCCCCGTCTCGAGGCTCAGCGCCTCCTGCCCGCGCAGGTCCGCGTCGCGCCGGATCACGTTGTAGCCGTCCACCAGCCACCTCACGCGTCCTCG
>QHSB01000234.1 GCA_003220335.1 Candidatus Rokuibacteriota bacterium | reverse complement strand
GGTGGCCGTGGCGCGACGGCTCACGCGCGGTGTGCCGCTGAATCTGCGGGCGCGCTTCGGCTTTGGCCGCGAGCCGGGGACGGGGCCGCGCGGCTGGGTGCACGCGGTGTCCGTCGGCGAGGCGATCGCGGCGGCGCCCCTCGTGGAGGGCCTTCACCAGGCCTATCCCACGCTGCCGCTGGTGGTCAGCACGGTGACGCCGACGGGCGCGCGCGTCGTCGCCGAGCGCTTCGAGGGCACCGCGCGCCATCGCTACTTCCCGCTCGACTTTCCCGGCGCGGTACGCCGCACGCTGGCGGCCATCGATCCCGCGTTCTTCATCTGCATGGAGACGGAGCTCTGGCCCAACACGCTGCGCGCGCTCGCCGCGCGCGGCGTGCCGACGATGATCGCCAACGGCCGACTCTCCGACCGCTCCTTCCGGCGCTACCGGCTGGTTCGCTCGGCGCTGCGCGGCGTGCTGGCCGACGTGCGCGTCTTCGCGATGCGCTCGGACGAGGACGCGCGGCGGATCATCGCGCTCGGGGCCCCGCCCGAGCGCGTCGCGGTGACGGGCAATCTCAAGAACGATGCGCCGGCGGACCCGGTCGGTGCCGCCGACCTGTGGCGGCGGTTGCTCGGCCTGGCGCGCGATCAGCGCGTCTGGATCGCCGGCAGCACGCACCGCGGCGAGGAAGAGGCCGCGCTCACCGCGCACGCGTCGGCGGCGGCCGAGATTCCGGGGCTCGCGCTGGTCCTGGCGCCCCGGCACCCGGAGCGGGTGAACGAGGTGCTGTCCCTCATCGCGTCTCGCGGCCTCACCGCGGTGCGCCGCAGCGCATTACCAGGCGCCAGACGCAGCCACGCCGGGTCTGACACGGGCCACGCTCGGCGCGAGCCGGACATCATCATCGTCGATACGGTAGGCGAGCTGGCCCAGATGTACACCGTCGCCGACGTGGTCTTCGTCGGCGGCAGTCTCGTCCCGCACGGCGGCCACAACGTGCTGGAGGCGGCGCTTCGACGCAAGCCCGTGCTCATGGGTCCCCACACCGACAACTTCCGCGAGGCCGCGGGACAGCTGGCCGCGAGCGGCGGCGCCGTCGTCGTCCGTGACGCCGCCGCGCTCGGCCTCGAACTGCGCCGGCTGCTCGCCGATCCCGGCCTCGCCGCGCGGCGCGGCGAGGCCGGCTACGAGTCGGTTGCCGCGCAGCACGGCTCGGTCCGGCAGACGCTCGATCTCGTCGAGCGCTTCCTGGCGCCGGAGTCGCTGGCGCGCTCGGAGGACGACGGCCGGTGAGCGCCTTGCGAGTCGCAGGACGGAGTGCCGGCCCTGCCGGCCCGTCCGAGGCGAGCCTATGAGTAAGATCCACTATCGCGTTGCCAGCGCCTGGCAGCGGGGCCTCGGCCCCACCGCCGCGGGCGTGCTCGACGTGGCCGCCGGCGGCTATCGCGGCCTGCTCGGCGCGCGCGACTGGCTCTACGCGCGCGGCGTGCTCAAGTGCCGCGCGCTCGGCGTACCGGTGGTGTCGGTCGGCAACCTCACCGTGGGCGGCACCGGCAAGACGCCTGCTGTCGAGCTCGCGGTGCGCACACTGATGGAGCTCGGTCACCGGCCGGCGGTCGTGAGCCGCGGCTATGGTCGGCGCGGGCACGGCATCCAGATCGTCGCCGACACCGCGTCCATCCGTCTGGATGCCGACGAGGGGGGCGACGAGCCGTTCCTGCTCGCGCGCCGGTTGCCCGGCGTGCCCGTCGTCGTCGGCGGCAATCGGTACGAGGCCGGGCGGCACGCCGTCGCGCGCTTCGGCGTCAGCGCGCTCGTGCTCGACGACGGATTCCAGCACCGCACGCTGGCCAAGGATCTCGAGATCGTCATGGCGCGCGCCCGCGCGCCCTGGGGCAACGGGCGGCTGTTGCCCGGCGGTCCACTGCGCGAGCCGCTGGCCGCGCTGGCACGCGCGCACCTGATCGTCGTCACCGGCGCGCGCGGTCCCGACGACGTCGGCGAGGTGGCCGCGGACGCCCGCCGGTATGCGCCCGGCGTGCCGGTGCTGGCCGCGCGTCACGTGCCGACCGAGTGCTGGGAGGCGGGCGCGATGCGCTACCTCGGTCCCGAGGCCCTGCGCGGGCTGAAGCTGTTCGCCTTCGCCGGCATCGGCTCGCCGGACGGCTTCCGGCAAACGCTCGAGGACACGGGCGCGGTGGAGACGGGGTTCGCACGCTTCGCCGACCACCACTGGTACACGCGCGCGGAGGTGGCCGCGCTCGAGCAGCGGGCGCGCGCCGCGTCCGCCGTGGGCCTCGTGACCACCGAGAAGGACTGGGCACGCCTGCGGCGACTGCCGCCCCGCGGCGTGCCGCTCTACGTGCTGACGGTGCGGCTGGCGCTGCTCTCCGGAGACGTCGCGTGGCGGACGGCGTTCGCGCGCGCGTGTCGCGCGCCCTGCCCATGATGACCGCGCTCGCGATCCGGCTGCCGAACTGGCTCGGCGACACGGTGATGGCCGAGCCGGCCGTCCGGGCGCTACGCCGCGCGCATCCGCAGGCGCGCGTGCTGCTCGCGGGGCCCTGGGCGACGCTGCTCGGTGGGCAGGGACTCGCCGATACGCTGGTCACGTATCCGCGCGCGTGGCTCGGACGGCTCGCCGCCGCCGACGTCGTGCGCCGCTTCGCGCCCGACACCGCCGTCCTGCTGCCCAACTCCGTCGAGTCGGCGCTGGCGGCATGGTACTGGGGCGCGCGCCGCCGCATCGGCTTCGACGCCGGCGGCCGCGGCCTGGCCCTCACCGACGCGCTCGCGCTTCCCGAGCCGCGGCCCCATCAGATCGACGAGTACCTGATGCTCGCCGAGCGCTGCGAGGCGCGGGCCGACGACACCGAGCCGGCACTCGCGCCGCCGCCGCCGGAGGCCGCCGAACGCGTCGAGGCGCGCGCGCTCCTGGCCGGGGTGGGCGCGCGCGACGGCCGTCGGACGGTCGGTGTGCATCTCGGCGCCGCCTACGGGCCGGCGAAGACGTGGCCTGCGGAGCGGGTCGCCGAGCTCTGCCGCCTCCTCGACACCGTCGGCGCCCGCGCCGTGCTGCTGGGAACGGCCGGCGAGGCGGCCGCCGCGGCGGCGATCGCCGCCGAGGCCCCGGCGGCGACGCTCGCGGGCCGCGATCGCCCCGCGCTCCTACCGTCGCTCCTCACGGAGCTGGACGTGCTCGTGTCGGGCGACACGGGGGTCGCGCATCTGGCCACGGCGCTCGGCACGCCGGTGGTCACGCTGTTCGGGCCCACCGATCCCGCGCGGTCGGCGCCGCGCGGACGCGCGGTGGCGCTGACCCACCCGGTACCGTGCGCGCCGTGCTTCTACCGCGTCTGCCCCATCGAGCATCCGTGCCTGCGCGGCCTGCCGGCCAAGCGCGTACGCGACGCCGTCCTGGCGCTGCTGGAGAGCGAGCAATGAGCGTGCGCGTTGACTCGCCGACCGTCGAGCGGCGGAGCCCTGCGAAGCCGCTCCGACGGCAAATCCAATGAGCACGGGAGCGCTGAGCATCCTGCACCTCGCGACCAACCGCTGGTGGACGGGCAGCGCCGATCCCACGATCCAGCTCGCGCGCGCCCAGCACGCGCGCGGCCATCACGTGCTGCTGGCGGTGCCGCCCGGCGACCGGTTCGAGGCCAAGGCGCGTGAGGCCGGAGTCACGCTGGTCGACGGCTTCCATCTCCGCGCGCGGCTGGCGCCCTTCGAGATCGCGCGCGACGCCCGGCGGCTGCGCGCCGTCGCGCGCGAGCACCGGGTGGACGTGCTGCACACCCATCACTCGCACGATCACTGGCTCGCGCTGCTCGCGCGGCCCCGCAGCGCCGGGCGGCGGCTGCCGATCGCGCGCACGTTCCACACGCTGCGCGCGGTGAAGCGCGATCCGGTGTCGCGCCGGCTCTACGCGCGTACGGGCGCGGCGCTCGCCGTCTCGCGCGGCATCGAGGCGCGCTGCCACGACGTCGGCTTCGCCGCCGCGCGCGTGTACTGGACGCCGGGCATGGCCGACCTGCCACGTTTCGCCGCCGAGGCGGACGGGCGCACGGTCCGTGACGAGTTCGCGCTCGGCGAGGCCCCGGTCGTCGTGTCGGTCGCGCGGCTCGCGCCCGGCCGCGGCCACGAGCTGCTGCTCGCCGGCTTTCGCGCGCTGCTCGCCGACGTCCCCGCCGCGCGCCTGCTGCTGGTGGGCAAGGGGGAGACCCGCGAGCGCCTCGAGCGCCTCGTCGCCGTGCTCGGACTCGCGCGGCAGGTGACCTTCGCCGGCTACCGCGACCACGACCTGCCGGCGGTGCTGGCGGCCGCCGACTGCTTCGCGCTGATGGCGCCGGGCTCCGACGACTCGTGCCGTGCCGCGCTGGAGGCGATGGCGGCCGCCCGCCCCGTGGTCGCGCGCGCGCTCGGCGCGCTGCCGGAGACGATCGCTCACGGCGAGACGGGACTCCTGGTGGAGGACGACCGCCCCGAGGCAGTCGCCGCCGCCCTGCGCGAGGTGCTGGCCGATCGGGCGCGCGCCCGGGCGATGGGCGCGGCGGGGCGCCGGCGCGCGGAGAAGGAATTCAGCCCCGCGCGTGCCGTCGAGACCGTCGAGCGCGCGTACCACGCGATGCTCCACGCCCGGCCGGAGGGATGAGGCGGCGCCGGTGAGGATCCTGCATCTGATGTCCTGCCGCGGCTGGTCGTCGGACGCCTACTGGGCGGCCCGTGCGTGTCGCGAGCTGGAGCGGCGCGGCCACGCCGTGACGCTCGGCTGCAAGCGCGGTACCGACGCGCGCGTCATCGACCGCGCGCGCGAGCAGGGGGTGACCCACATCGACACCTTCGAGCTGGCGGGCGGGATGCGGCCGATCCCCGACGGCACCGATCTGATCGCGCTCGCGCGCGTGCTGCGCGAGGTCGACGTCGTGCACGTCCATCGTGGCAAGGAGCACTGGCTCGCCGTGGCCGCGGGCTATCTGGCCGGCGCCCGCCGGCCGCCGGTCGTGCGCACGCGCCACATCGCCCAGGCGGTGCGGCCGCACGCCGGCAATCGCTGGCTCTACCGCCACGCGACGGCCCTCGTGGTCACGGTGACGGAGGCGATCCGGCGGCAGTACCTCGCATCCGGCCTGCTCCCGCCCGAGCGCGTCGTCGCCCTGCCTGGCGGCGCCGATGTCGACGCGTATCGGCCGCGGCCCGTGGATCCCGTCGTGCGGCGCCGGCTCGGCGGGGACGGGGCGCCGCTCGTCGGCCTCGTCTCCGGCCTGCGCGTGATGAAGGGCCACCAGGTCGTCGTCGATGCCCTCGCGCGGCTGGCCGCCCAGGGGTGCGCGCCGCACGTGGTCTTCGTCGGACGCGGCGGCCACGAGGCGGCCGTGCTCACCGCGATTCGCCGCGCGGGGCTCGAGCGCCACGTGAGCGTCGCGGGCTTCGCGTCCGATCTGCCCGCGGTCATGGCCGCCCTCGACGTCGCGCTCTACGTGCCGCTGGAGTCCGACGGCATGTCGCGCGTGCTCTTCGAATACCTCGCGGCCGGGCGGCCGCTCGTCGCCGCGCGCACCGGCGTCGTGCCCGAGGTGCTGGTCGACGGCGTCCACGCGCTGCTCGTGCCCGCCGGCGACGCGGGCGCGCTGGCCGACGCCCTCGCGCGCCTGCTCCAGGACGGAGCACTCCGCGCGCGACTCGGCGACGCCGCGCGGACGCTCGCGCTCGAGCGGTACTCGGGCGCGCGGCTGGCCGAGGCCCTCGAAGCGCACTACGCGCGCCTCGTGGCGTGAAGGTCTCCGTCCTCGGCTTCGATCTCTCGGACAACGCCACCGGGCGCGCCGACCTCCTCGCGCGGTTGCTGGCGCCGCGCTACGAGGTGGAGGTCGTGGGACCACGGTTCGGCGACGACGTCTGGCGGCCCGCGCGCGACGGCGCGATCCGCTATCGCGCGCTGCCGGGCGCGCGCTGGCCGCGCTTCGGCGCGACGCTGCCCGCGCTCGCCCGCCTCGCCGACGGCGACGTCTTGCTCGCCTCCAAGCCGCGGCCGACGAGCTTCGGCGTCGGCCTGCTCGCGCGCCGGCGGCCGCGCCGGCCGCTCATCCTCGACATCGACGACTGGGAGCTCGGCTTCTTCTATCGCGGCGGCTTCTGGGGGCGCGTGGGGCGGCTGCTGAACCTGTCCAACCCCAACAGCCTGACGTGGACGTGGCTGGCCGAGCGGCTGGTGTCGCGCGCGGACGCGCTGACGGTGGCCTCGCGATTCCTCGCCGACCGCTTCGGGGGCCTCCTGGTACCCCACGTCCGCGACACCGAGGCGTGGACGCCGGAGCGCTTCGACCGGGCGGCGGCGCGCGCGCGCCTCGGCGTCGGCGACGCGCGCGTCGTGATGTTTCTCGGTACGCCGCGCGCCCACAAGGGCGTCGAGGACCTGGTGGAGGCGACGGCCGGACTCGACGGCGCGCGTCTCGTCGTCGTCGGCGCCGATCCCGCGAGCGCCGCCGCGCGGCGCTGGGCCGCGCGCGAGCACGTGAGGGTCGTCGGCGAGATCCCGTTCGACGACGTGCCGCGCTACCTCATGGCCGCCGACGTCGTGGCGATTCCCCAGCGGGCGACGACGGACACGCTGGGCCAGGTGCCCGCGAAGCTCTTCGACGCGATGGCGCTGGGACGGCCGATCGTGTCCACCGCCGTGTCGATGATCCCGGAGATCCTCGAGGGCTGCGGCGTGCTCGTACGCCCCGGCGATGCGACGGCGCTGCGCGTGGCTCTCGCGCGGCTGCTCGACGACCCGGCGGGCGCCGCCGAGCTCGGCCGCCGCGCCCGCGCGCGCTGCGCGGAGCGCTACAGCTTCGCCGCCGCCCGCGCCGTCCTGTTCCCGCTCATTGACCGCCTGGCCGGCGCGCCGCCGCGAAGCGCGCCATGAGAATTCTGATCGTCGCCCGGCCGTACACGTTTCACGGTGGCGTGGAGAGCGCGACGGCCGGGCTGCTCGGCGCCCTCGTCGCGCACGGCCACGACGTGCACCGCGCGGGCCCGGGGCGGCAGCCGTCGCAGACCGGCGTCACCGAGCATCCGCTGCCGCTGCCGCCGCTGCCATCGGCGGCGCGCGGCCTGGGGCTGGCGCTCGCCGCCGCCGTCGTCGCCCGGCGGCGAGGCTGGGACGTCGTGCAGAGCCACGAGCGCACGCTGGTCCAGGACGTCTATCGCGCGGGCGAGGGCTGCCACCGCGCGTACCTCGAGGCGATGGGCGAGCCGGCGGGGCGGCGGCTGCATCACGCGGTGACCCTCGCCCTCGAGCGCCGCGTCTTCGCGCGCACGCCCCAGATCGTCGCGATCTCGCGGCGCGGCTCGGAGGAGATCGCGCGGCACTTCACGGTGCCCGCGCCACGGCTCTCGGTCGTCTACAACGGCGTGGACCTCGAGCGCTTCCATCCTGGGCTGCGCGGCGGGTACCGCGAGGCGGCGCGCATCGAGGCCGGCATTCCGGCGGGCGCCTTCGCCGTGCTGTTCGCCGGCAGCGGCTTTGCGCGCAAGGGCCTCGCGACGACGATCCGCGCGCTCGCGCAGCTCACCGACTCGAGTGCGCGCCTGCTCGTCCTCGGCCGCGGCGACACGGCTCCGTATCTCCGCCTCGCCGGCGAGCTCGGTGTCGCAGAGCGGCTGGTCTGGCTGGGCACGCGGCCGGACATCGAGCGCTGGTACGCCGGCGCCGACGCGCTGGCGCTGCCCACGCGCTACGAGCCGTTCGGCAACGTCCACCTCGAGGCGCTGGCCAGCGGACTGCCCGTGGTGACGAGCGTGATCGCAGGCGGCGCCGAGGCCGTCGACGAGCGCTGTGGCGCGACGGTGGCGCCCGACGATCCGGCCGGGCTCGCGGCGGCGCTCGAGAAATTGCGCGGGCGGGACCCGGCCGAGCTGCGCGATGCCGCGCGGGCGGCGGCCGAGCCGTTCACCTTCGCGCGCCAGGTGGCGGCGCTGGAAGGCGTCTATCGCCGTTTGCGACGCAACAGCTGATTTTCCTTGAGCAAACAACACCGACAGACTAGACTGCCGGAGTGGGTGATCGCGCGGCTGTCTTCATCGACCGCGACGGGACGCTGACGGAGGAGGTCGGGTACGTGAACCATCCCTCCCGGCTCCGGCTGCTGCCGCGCTCGGCCGAGGCCATCCGTCGTCTCAATGCCGCCGGCATGGCCGCCGTCGTCGTGACCAATCAAGCCGGCATCGCGCGGGGCTACTTCTCGGCTGACGTGCTGCGCGCCACCAACGACGCGCTGGTCGCCCGGCTCGAGGATGCGGGCGCGCATCTCGACGGCATCTACGTGTGTCCACATCATCCGACCGAGGGCGCGCCGCCGTATCGCATGGCGTGCGACTGTCGAAAGCCGGCGCCCGGACTGCTCCAGCGCGCCGCGGCCGAGCTCGACCTCGACCTCGCGGCCTCCACGATGATCGGAGACAAGGCCAGCGATCTCGTCCCCGCGCGCCGCGTCGGTGCGCGCGCGGTGCTCGTGCTGACCGGCTACGGCCTCGGCGAGTGGGAGCACCATCGCGACGACTTCGGCGTGGCGCCGGACCACGTGGCGGGTGACCTGCTCGACGCCGTCGACTGGGTGCTCGCCGGGCGGACGGTGGCGGCCCCCGAGGGGGCGCAGCCCCGGAGACCGCGGTGAGCGGCGGCGGTGTGAACGCACGGCTCCGCGCGCTCGTCGATGGCTTCACCGGCAGGACGCTCGTCGTCGTCGGCGACCTGCTCACTGACGAGTACCTGTACGGCAAGCCGGCGCGCATCTCGCGTGAGGCCCCCGTGCTCATCCTGCGCTTCACCGAGCGCGAGGTCAGCCTGGGCGGCGCCGCCAACGCGGCGCACAACGTCCACGATCTCGGCGCGCGGGTGGTGCCGGTGGGCGTCGTCGGCAAGGACGCCGCCGGCGACGAGCTGCTGGCGCTGTTCCGCGGCGCCGGCATTCCGACCGACGGGATCGTCTCCGAGACGGCTCGCGTGACGCCGGTGAAGACACGCATCATGGCGGGCGGCTACCAGGCCACGCGACAGCAGGTCGTCCGCCTCGATCGCGAGCCGGCGCATGAGCCGCAGCCGATCACGGAGGACGCGCTGCTGACGCGCCTGACGTCGCTGGCCGCCCGCGCCGACGCCATCCTCGTCTCCGACTACGGCTACGGCACCGTCACCGCGCGCGTCTTCGATCGCATCCGCACGATCGCGCGGCGCACCGGCGCGGTGGTGACGGTCGACAGCCGCTATGGTCTCCTGCGCTTCACCGGCGTGACGGCGGCGACGCCGAACGAGGCCGAGCTGGAGCACCTGGCCGGCGGGCCGACCGACGACGAGCGCGAGGTCGACAAGGCGGGCCGCCAGCTGCTCGAGCGTCTCGACGCGCGCTTCCTGCTGGTCACCCGCGGCAGCCGCGGCATGGCGCTGCTCGAGCGCGACGGGGCGACCACGTTCATCCCCGTCCACGGCACCGACGAGATCGCCGACGTCACGGGCGCCGGTGACACCGTCATCAGCGCGTTCACCCTGGCGCTGGCCTCCGGCGCGCCGGCGCTGGAAGCCGCGACGCTCGCCAACGTCGCGGGCGGCATCGTCGTCATGAAGCGCGGTACCGCGACCGTTTCGCCCTCGGAGCTCCGCCTGTCACTCGGTGGCAGTGCGACTGGTAGTGCGAGCTGAGCGGCCCCTGGCCGCGAGGCGAGCCTGAAATGTTCTTGGCAGAGGCCGCTCGCTTGGCCGAGCGGTTACGGGCAGAGGGCAAGCGCCTCGTCCTCGCCAACGGCTGCTTCGACCTCCTGCACGTCGGCCACGTCCGCTATCTCGAGGCCGCCCGCGCGCTCGGCGACGTGCTCTTCGTCGGCATCAACGGCGACGCGGCGGTGGCGCGGCTGAAAGGGGCGGGGCGCCCCGTGATGCCGGCGCGCGAGCGCGCGGAGGTGCTCGCGGCGCTGCGCGCGGTGGACCACGTCGTCGTGTTCGACGAGGACACCGCCGACGCGCTCGTGGCGGCGGTCCGGCCCGCCATTCACGCCAAGGGCACCGACTACACGCCGGAGAGCGTGCCCGAGCGTGACACGGTGCTCGCCCACGGCGGCCGGGTCGTCATCGTCGGTGATCCGAAGGACCACGCGACGCGCGACGCCATCCAGACGATCGTGGAGCGGTTCGCGCGTGCCCGGTGAGCCGCGCGCCGTCGCCCTCGTCAAGCTCTCCTCGCTGGGCGACGTCATCCACGCGCTGCCCGTGGCCGAGGCGCTCGCGGCCGCCTTGCCGCGCACGCGCCTGGTCTGGCTCGTCGAGCGGCGCGAGGCGGCGCTGCTGCGCGATCATCCGGCGCTCGACGAGGTGATCGACGTGGACACGCGCGCGTGGCGCTCGGCGCGCACGCCGGGGCAGGTGGTCGAGGTCGTGCGTGGGATCATCGCGTTGCGCCGGCGGCTGCGTGCCGCGGAGTTCGACGTGGCGCTGGACCTCCAGGGGCTCGTCAAGTCCGGTGCCGTCGCCAGGGTCACCGGCGCGCCGCTGCGCATCGGCTTCGCGGCGGGCTGCAGCCGCGAGCGGCTCAGCGCGCTCTTCACGAACCGGCGTGTGACGCCGCCGTCCGAGGCGCGCCATGTGGTGGACCAGTACCTGTCGCTGCTGGCCCCGCTGGGCGTGACGGTGGCGCCCGGCCGCGCGCGGTTCCGGCTGGCGACGCGCGCCGCGGCGGAGTCGCGGATCGATGACTTCTTCGTCGGCGTGGGGCTCAAACCCCGGCACCGATTGGTCGTGCTCAACCCGGGCGCGGGCCGGAGCAACAAGCGCTGGCCCGTGACACGCTTTCGGGCGCTGGCCGAGCGCCTGTGCCACGAGGCCGGCGCGCAGGTGCTCGTGCTCTGGGGCCCCAGTGAGGGCGACGCGGCGCGCGCCATCGTCGAGATTGCGCCGCCGCGCCCGGCCCTGGCCCCGCCCACCGATCTCGACGAGCTGACCGCGGTCGTCCGCCGAGCCTCCGTCATGGTGGCCGCAGACACCGGACCGCTGCACCTCGCGGCCGCCGTCGGCACGCCGTGCGTCGGCCTCTACGGCCCCACCTCCGGGGCGCGCAACGGGCCGTACGGCGCCGGGCACCGCGTGCTCGCGGCGCCCGACGGCCGGATGGCGTCGATCGAGGTGGCGACCGTCCTCGAGGCCGTCCTCGAGGTGCTCGCGCGATGACGCCCCGGCTCCGGCTGTCCGTCGTGGTGGTCACGCGCAACGAGGAGGAACGACTGCGCGCGTGTCTCGAGGCGGTCGTGTGGGCGGACGAGATCGTCGTCGTGGACGCGGAGTCCGAGGACAAGACGGTCGCGATCGCGCAGGAGTTCACCGACCGCGTCGTCGTGCGGCCGTGGCCCGGGTACGCCGCGCAGAAGAACGCCGCGCTGGACCTCGCGAGCGGCGACTGGGTGCTGTCGCTCGACGCCGACGAGGTCGTCTCGCCGGAGCTCCGGGCCGAGATCGCGCGGGTCCTCGCCTCCGACGGCCCCGCCGACGGCTACACCGTCCCCCGACGCAACATCTTCTGGGGACGCTGGGTGCGGCACGGCGGGCTCTACCCCGACCGGCAGCTGCGGCTCTTCCGGCGCGGCCGGGGCCGGTTCGAGGCGCGCGCGGTCCACGAGTCCGTGCGCGTGGCCGGCCGCGTGGAACCCGTGGACGGCCACCTCGAGCACCGCTCGTATCGCGACGTCAGCGACTTCCTGACGCGCGCCGACCGTTACTCGACGCTCGCCGCGGACGACGCGGTCGCTCAGGGGCGACGGGCGCGCGTGAGCGACCTCCTGCTGCGGCCGCTCGGGCGCTTTCTCACCATGTACGTCGTGCGGCGCGGCTTCCTCGACGGCTGGAGGGGGTTCCTTCTGGCCACGCTCTATGCGTACTATGTGCTGATTCGGTCGGCGAAGATCTGGGAGAGGACCAAAGGCTGATGGCGAGAGAACGCGTGCTGTCGGGAATGCGCCCATCCGGACGCCTGCACCTGGGCAATTACCTGGGGGCGCTGGCGAACTGGGTCAGACTTCAAGATGCGTACGATTGCTTCTACTTCTCCGCCGACTGGCACCTGCTCACGGACCGCCTCGACACCTCGCAGGTCCCCCAGCACACGATCGAGATGGCCGCGGACTGGCTGGGTGCCGGTCTCGATCCCGAGCGCTCGACGCTCTTCATCCAGTCGCTGGTGCCGGAGCACGCCGAGCTGCATCTGCTCTTCTCGATGGTGACACCGGTCTCCTGGCTCGAGCGCGTCCCGACGTATCGTGAGCGGATCGAGCAGCAGGAGATCACCTCGCCCTCGTACGGGCTGCTCGGCTATCCGTTGCTCCAGTCGGCCGACATCCTCATGTACAAGCCGAAGTGGGTGCCGGTGGGCATCGACCAGGCGCCGCACGTCGAGCTGACCCGCGAGGTGGCGCGCCGCTTCAACAACGCGTTCGGCGAGGTGTTTCCCGAGCCCGACGTGAAGCTCACGGAGATCCCCAAGGTGCCGGGTACCGACGGCCGCAAGATGTCGAAGTCGTACGGCAACGACATCGAGCTGGCCGACTCGCCGGAGACGATCCGCGCCAAGGTGCGGCCGATGATGACGGACCCCGCGCGCAAGCGGCGCTCGGATCCCGGCAATCCGGATATCTGCCCCGTCTTCGACCTGCACAAGATCTTCACGCCGGAGGTGGACTTGCAGTTCGTGGCCAACGGCTGCCGCACCGCGGGCATCGGGTGTCTGGACTGCAAGGACGTGCTGCTCAAGCACATGCTGCCGCCGCTCGAGAAGATCCGCGCGCGACGCCAGCAGTTCATGGAGAAACCGGATCGGATCGTGGAGATCCTGCACGAGGGGAGTCGCCGCGCACGGACGGTCGCGGGCCGAACGATGGAGGAGGTCAGGGCGGCGCTGCACCTGACCCCATGATGGTGAATGAGACCGAGCTCAGGCTTCGCGTCGGAACCTTCGATGGTCCGTTCGATCTGCTGCTCCACCTGTGCCGCACCAACGAGATCGACCTCGCGGCGCTGCCCGTGCGGACGATCACCGACCAGTACCTCGCGCACCTGGAGGCGATGGAATTCCGCGACCTGGAGGTGGCGGGCGCCTACCTCGTGATGGCGGCCACCCTCATCTATCTCAAGTCGAAGCTGCTCGTCCCGCCCGACGAGGCGGAGGAGCAGCTCGACGACGAGGGCCTGCTGCTCAAGCAGGAGCTGGAGGACCGCCTGCGCGAGTACGCGCGCGTGAAGACGCAGGGCGCGTGGCTGGCCGCCCGTGAGGCGGAGATGGCGCTGATCTGGGGCCGCCCGGGCGCCACCCTGCCGAGCCCGGACGATCTGCCGCTCGAGGACCTGAGCGTGGACTGGCTGTCGCGCGCGATGAGCAAGCTCATCGAGGAGCAGCGCCGGGCGCGTCCGCGCAACGTGGAGCCCAACCCGCCCTCGGTCCTCGAGCGCATGACCGAGATCCTCTCGGTGCTGCGCGACACCTGGTCGCTGCTCTTCAGCTCGCTCGCGGGTGGCGAGCGCAAGCGCGCGGACATCGTGGTGGCGCTGCTCGCGGTGCTGGAGCTGGTGCGCCAGGGCCGCATCAAGACGCAGCAGACGGAGCTCTTCGGGGAGATCGTGATCGAACGTCAGGCCGTGCGGGCCGACGGGGAGGTGCCGAGTGCCCAATCCGATTGACGTGGTGGAGGCCCTGCTGTTCGCGTCCGACGCCCCGCTCGAGGCGGAGCGCATCCGCGAGGTGCTCGACCTCGAGAACGTCGCGGCCGCCCGTGAGCTGGTCGGTCAGCTCGTCGAGCGCTACGAATCTCAGCAGCACGGGCTGGCCATCATGGAGGTGGGCGGCGGCTGGCGCATGGTCACGCGGCCGGAGCTGGCGCCGTGGCTCGTGCGCCTGGCGCGCGCGCGCACGCGCGTGCGGCTCTCGCGACCCGCGCTCGAGACGCTCGCCATCGTCGCCTACAAGCAGCCGGTGTCCCGTCCCGAGATCGACGCCGTGCGCGGGGTGAACTCGGAGGCCACGCTCGACAATCTCCTGGAGCGGCGGCTGCTCCGCATCGCGGGGCGCAAGGAGGCGCCGGGCCGGCCGTTCGTGTACGAGACCACGCGCGAGTTCCTCGTCGCCTTCGGGCTGCGTGACCCCGGCGACCTGCCGAAGATCGAGGGCGAGCTGGTGATTCCCGAGCTCGCGGCGGAGGCGGCGACGGCCGATGGCGAAGCTCAGGCTCAACAAGATCCTGGCGCAGGCGGGGCTCAGCAGCCGACGGGGAGCTGACCGGCTCATCGCCG
This sequence comes from Candidatus Rokuibacteriota bacterium, assembly GCA_003220335.1. Lineage (GTDB taxonomy): Bacteria > Methylomirabilota > Methylomirabilia > Rokubacteriales > CSP1-6 > AR12. The sequence continues at coordinate 2,820 of QHSB01000234.1, read as the reverse complement.
ACGGCCACGTCGCCGTCAACGGCGTCGTCACCCGCGAGCTCGCCACGCTGGCCGATCCCGAGCGCGACCTCGTCACCGTCCACGGCCGTCCGCTGCCGCGCGCGGAGGCCAAGCACTACCTCGTCCTGCACAAGCCCGCGGGCTACGTGACCACCGTGAGCGATCCGCGCGGGCGCCCCGTGGTCGCCGATCTCGTCCGCGACGTGGACGCGCGCCTCTATCCCGTGGGCCGCCTCGACTGGGACGTCGAGGGCGCGCTGCTCATGACCAACGACGGCGCCCTCACCCACCGCCTGCTCCATCCACGCTACGGCCTGCCGCGTGTGTACGAGGCAGAGGTCGAGGGCCGCGTGGGGCCCGGCGCGCTCGAGCGCTGGCGGCGCGGTGTCGTGCTGGACGACGGGCCCGCGCGGCCGGACGAGGTGGAGGTGCTGCATGGCGGCCGCGACGGGACGCTCGTGCGGCTGACGTTCACGGAGGGGCGCAAGCACGAGGTCAAGCGCTACTGCGCGGCGCTGGGCCACCGCGTGCGGCGGCTGCGCCGCGTGGCCTTCGGGCCCGTGCGGCTCGGCGACCTGCCGCGCGGCCGTTATCGGCGGCTCACACCGCGCGAGGTCTCGGCCCTGCGCTCGGCCGCCGAGGGCCCGCGGCCGGCCGAGACGCCGTGAGCCGCCGCGCTAACTTGCCCCCCCGCGGGCGTTGGCCTATAATCCCCCGAGTATTCTTGATCGCAGCGTGGGCAGGTGTTCCTATGGACCTGGCCGACTGGCGGACCAGGATCAACGACCTAGACAAGCAAATCCTCAACCTCCTCAACCAACGCGCCGAGGCCGCCCTTCAGATCGGCAACCTCAAACGACGGCAGGGGACGCCGTCGTATGTCCCGGAGCGGGAAGCTGAGATCCTGAGGCAGTTGTCCGCGCAGAACCGCGGACCGCTCACCGCCGACAACCTGGCCGCGATCTGGCGTGAGGTCTTGTCCGCGTGCCGCGCGCTCGAGGGGCCGCTGACCGTCGCATATCTCGGTCCCCAGGCGACGTTCACCCACCAGGCCGCACTCGGTCGCTTCGGCGCCACCGTCGACTTCCGCCCCGCCCGCACGATCGTCGACATCTTCGACGAGGTCGAGCGCGGTCGCGCCGCGTTCGGTGTCGTGCCCGTGGAGAACAGCACCGAGGGCGCGGTCAACGTCACCCTCGACCGCCTCATCGACTCCGAGGCGACCATCTGCGGCGAGATCTATCTGGAGATCGCGCAGCAGCTGCTCTCGCGCGCCGGCGACCTCGGCGAGGTCAAGCGGGTGCTCTCGCACCCTCAGGGCCTGGCGCAGTGCCGCGGCTGGCTGGCCGCAAACCTGCCGGAGGTGCCGACGGAGGAGACGACGTCCACCGCGGCCGCGGTCGAGGTGGCCGCGGGCGATCCGACGGTGGCCGCCATCGCCGCCGAGCTCGCGGGCAGCCTCTATGGCGTACCCATCTTGAGGGCGCGTATCGAGGACAACCGGCACAACGCCACGCGCTTCCTCGTGATCGGCGCGCCGGCGCCCGCGGCCGGCGGGGGCCGGCCGGCGATGGGACCGAGCGGACGCGACAAGACGTCGATCCTCTTCGCGATGAAGAACGAGCCGGGATCGCTCTATCGGATCCTGGAGCCGTTCGTGCGGGCGGGCCTGAACCTGAGCAAGATCGAGTCGCGTCCGGCGAAGAGCCGGGCCTGGGAGTACGTGATCTTCGTCGATTTCGAGGGCCATCGCGAGACGCCGGCGGTGGCCGTCGCGCTGCGGGAGATCGGGGAGCGGACGCTGTACCTGAGGGTCCTGGGCTCGTACCCCGCGGCATAAGGAGAGGGCATGCACACGCAGTGGGAGTCGCTCGCCAACACGCACATCCTCGGAATCGCGCCCTACGAGCCCGGGAAGCCGATCGAGGAGACGGAGCGCGAGTACGGCGTCCACGACGCGATCAAGCTCGCGTCCAACGAGAATCCGCTGCCGCCGTCCGAGCGCGTGCAGCAGGCGATCGCCGCCCAGCTTGGCCACCTCAACCGCTACCCGGACGGCAGCGGCGTCTACCTGCGCCAGGCGCTCGCCAAGAAGCACGGCTTCACGCAGGACCAGATCGTCCTCGGCAACGGCAGCAACGAGCTCATCGAGCTCGCCGTGCGCACGTTCCTCAAGCCGGGCGACGAGGCGATCGTGCCGCACCCGTCGTTCGTCGTCTACCCGATGATCGTGCAGGCGTCGGGCGGCATCCGCGTGATGGTGATGCTGCGCGAGCACCGGCTCGACCTGGAGGCGATGGCGCGCGCGATCACGCCGATGACCAAGATGGTCTTCGTGGCCAATCCCAACAACCCCACGGCCACCATCGTCAGCGCCGACGAGGTCGAGGCCTTCATGGCGCGCGTCCCCGAGCGCACGATCGTCATCTTCGACGAGGCCTACATCGAGTTCGCCATGGGCGCCGACTTCCCGGACACCTTCAGCTACATCCGGCAGGGGCGCAAGGTGATCGTGCTCCGCACGTTCTCGAAGGCCGCCAGCCTGGCCGGCCTGCGCGTGGGCTACGGCGTCGCCGACGCCGACGCGATCTCGCTCATGAATCGCATCCGCCAGCCCTTCAACGTGAACTCGCTCGCCCAGGCGGCCGCGCTCGCCGCGCTGGAGGACGAGAACCACGTGCTGGAGTGCGTGCGGATGATCGAGGCGGGCCGCCACTACCTGTACGAGGAGTTCAAGCGGCTCGGCATCCGCTACGTGCCGTCGCGGGCGAACTTCATCCTGGTCGATGTCGGCCGCAGCGCCTCTGACATCTACCAGCG